>DAIOXG010000084.1:0-9311 GCA_036758085.1 Prevotella sp.
TCAAGACTGCTCGAGAAAGCCGTTGGAGAATTCTCTAAATTGCCTGGAGTTGGAAGGAAAACGGCACTCAGACTCGTTCTCCACTTACTCCGTCAGGAGACGGCTGATACTGACTGTCTCGCAGCAGCACTGACTGACTTGAGACACAACGTGCGGAAATGCTCCGTATGCCATAATATCAGCGACAGCGATATTTGTCCGATCTGTTCCGACAACAGAAGGGACAGGAGTCTTGTATGTGTGGTGGAGAACGTACAAGACGTGATGGCTATAGAAAATACACAGCAATACAACGGACTGTACCACGTGCTCGGAGGGGTTATCTCGCCTATGGACGGCATCGGACCGGGAGACATCGAGATTGCGTCGCTCGTGGAACGAGTGGAAAAGGACAAGGAGATTAAGGAAATTATACTTGCTCTCAGTCCTACGATGGAGGGAGACACGACAAACTTCTACATCTCGCGACGGCTAAGACCGCTCGGAAGAAAGATTAGTGCCATTGCTAAGGGCATTTCTGTTGGCGGTGAACTGGAATACACCGACGAAGTTACGCTCGGAAGGTCTATCCTCAACAGAACACCTTTCGGGGAATAATTGAACTTTCAAATAATTATAAATTTGCCGCGTTTACTACGGCATTTTGTTTAACTGTATCTAACATATTATATATATTAGCATGAACGACAACGACAAGAATGAAACTAACGACAAGACGAGACGACCTCTTCTATTATTTTTCTATACATACGTTGCACTCGCTGCCGGTATTGTCATCTTCGGAGAATCCGGAACAGTGTTTGACTCTATAGACACAACGACTGGTGGAACTACGGAATATTCTGTACTGACCGTGATGGAATTGATTACGGTCTGCCTCCTGCCATTGGCTCTGAAAATGATGGGGATAAGGAAAATTACAGACCTCGTGAGGAAAGACGACAAAAAGTACACGTCGTTTGCAGCTATTAGACTTGCCATGATTGGCGTGCCGTTAGTAGTAAACATCATTGCATACTATATATTTATGAATGTTGCCTTTGCGTATCTGGCTATTATCGGAGCTGTGTGTCTTGCCTTTGTCTATCCGAGCCACGTAAGGAAAGAAAGCGAACAGGGCAAGTAGCACACTACCGCCAATAAAGGAAAACAAATTACTGGCTAATAAACCTTACACAAAGAATATAATGAAAATATCTATAATAATTGTCAGCTACAACGTTAAGTTCTACCTCGAACAATGTCTGCTAAGCGTTAGAAAGGCTATAGAAGGCATTGAGGCTGAGGTGATAGTTGTAGACAACCACTCTAAAGACGGCTCCGTGGATTATCTGAGAAAAAGATTCCGCGAAGTGACTTTCGTGGCAAGCAACCACAACCTCGGCTTTGCACGTGCCAACAACCTTGCAATAAAAAGGGCTAAGGGGGAATATGTCTTGCTCCTAAACCCGGACACTATCCTCGGCGAGAAGGTGCTGAAGGAAAGCATCTGCTTTATGGACTTCCACCCGAAGGCGGGCGGACTGGGCGTAAAGATGCTGAAATGCGACGGAGACGTGGCGATGGAAAGCAGACGAGGACTGCCCTCCCCGCTCACGGCGTTCTACAAAATGTGCGGACTTTGCAACAAATACCCTAAAAGCAAGAGGTTCGGAAAATACTACATGAGTTATCTGCCCTGGAACGAACCGGCAAGGATTGAAGTCATCAGCGGTGCCTACTGTCTGATGAGGCATACGGCTATAGATAAGGTGGGAATGCTCGACGAGGATTTCTTTATGTACGGAGAAGACATCGACCTGTCGTACCGCTTGCTAAAGGGGGGATTTGAAAACTGGTACTTGCCTGTTTCTATCCTGCACTATAAGGGAGAGAGCACCCACAAGTCTTCATACAGATACGTTCATGTGTTCTACGAGGCTATGCTTATATTCTTCCGCAAGCATTACCGCCACCTAAGCTTCTGGATCAGTCTGCCAATTAAGACTGCCATTTACACAAAAGCTTTCCTTGCACTCGGCTCGATGTCGGCAAAGAGGGCTTCAAAGTTGCTCGGTTTCTTCCCATATCATCATAAAAGGGAGACGGAATATATTTTCATCTGCTCAAGTCGTAACGCTGACGACTGCCGCCGCATCGCCGACGACAAGGGACTGTCGGCAAGGTTTGCCGTATGCGCTGACGAGGAGGAAAAGCTTCGGATTGCTCAGGATGCTGCCCAGATGGCTACTAACGGAACGCCCACATACGTGGTTTGCGACACGACGCTATACTCGTATGCTGAAATATTGGCTATCTTCGAGAGTAACCATAAAAGCAATGTATTGATGGGTACTTACAACCCTAAGAATCATACTGTTATAACTGACAAAGAGGTGCTGAGATGATTAAAGACGAAGAACACGGAATTCCTGACGTCAGGCTACGGGCTATGGAACCTGAAGACCTTGACTTATTATATAAGGTGGAAAACGACACGTCGCTATGGGGCGTGGGCGTGACTAATGTGCCGTACTCTAGATACACGCTCCATGAATATATTGCCAATACTGTTGGAGACATTTATACGGACAAGCAGGTGAGGCTTATCATCGACAACACTCGGGGGGAAACTGTAGGGATTGTTGACATTACGGATTTCGACCCGCGACACCAGCGTGCTGAACTCGGAATCGTCGTGCAGCGACAGCACCGCCGCAAGGGCTATGCTACGGCTGCCATAAGACGGGCCATTAACTATGCCCGCGACATTCTGCACCTACACCAACTGTATGTGTACGTGGACTCCAACAATACGCCGTCGCTTGCTTTCTTCCGCAACGCTGGATTTAAGACTACTGCAACGCTCAAAGACTGGCTCTTTATGGACAAGAAATACCGCGATGCTGAGCTTATGCAATATTTCATGTAGACAATCAACTTTTTTTAACCTTAAACATGTATTTTATATACTGCTTTTGGTTAACTTTGCAAGCGAAAAGTGATTTGTGTTTATTTTTATAAAGTAAAAGTGTAATTAGGACTACATTTATAAGCTTTGAAAACAGCAATAATTTCATTTTGTAAATTTACATAATTTCACAAACAAGAGAACAAAATAAACGACAAGAGAAAAACTTTTATATACGAAAGAATTATAATTTATATTTTATGGAAATCAATACTAAATTCAAGACGTTCGCCTTTTCATGCGCTCTGTTTACTGCGCTACAGGCTAACGCAAAGGAGTTCTCATATACGGAGAACTTCGATGAACCGACAGTAGCGGAAAAGGCTGACCTGCCAGAGGGATGGAAGGCCGTAGCATCTGACTACGCCCCTATTATGAGATATGCTGGCTCATACGTTGGTACAGGTGCTCACTCAAGCAATGCCGTGCTCGGAACACTAGAGTCAATGAGCGCACGTAACGACTGGGCTTTCTCCAAAGCTATCTCTCTGAAGAAAGGAACGGAATACACCGTAAGCTACTGGCTGAAGGCTCCAGGAGGTCAATACCCAGGTGATACTTTTATGACTACCATAGAGCTCAAAGTCGGAACGGCACAGAATGCTGACGCCATGACTACTTCGCTCGGCAAGACTACAAAGAGATATGCTGATTGGGAGCAGGTAACCTATACCTTCACTCCAACTGAAGATGGCGACTATTACTTCGGCTTTAACTTCGTGACACAGATGTACAAAGGCGGTGCTCTCGGCATCGACGATTTCCAGATTACTGGCGACGAGGCTGAAGGCGGAGAGACTGGCGGTACGGAACAGCCGGGTGGCGGAGAGACTGCCGAAACGGTAGAGCTGCTTAATATGGACTTCGACAACGACGACGATTTTGCCGACGACGCTAAGATGCCGGCAGGATGGGTAAGCACTGGAGACTTTCCGTTCAGTCGCAACGAAGGTTCATACTTCGGGACTGGAGCGCACTCGGGAAACTACGTAATTGCTACAACTTCACACTCATATGCATACAACCGCAACGAGAAATTCTATACCAACAAAATTGCCATGAAGGCTGGTAATGAATATACTCTAAGCTTCTGGCTTAAAGCTCCAGGCGGTACGAATGCCAACTATTACTACAGCCAAGTAACAACAAAGGTTGGCACAAGTCAGGATGCTGATGGAATGATAAAGACTCTCGGTGCTACTCCTACAGGGACGGTTTATCAAGACTGGACTAAGTTTGAATATAAATTTACTCCGGAAGAAGACGGAGAATACTGCTTTGGATTTGAACTTTCCACAATGCTCAACAACGCCGGTGCCGTTGCCTTCGACGACATCGTGGTTACTGGTCCTAAGGAGAATGGCGGCGGTACTGTTGAGCCAGGTGATGACGACGATAAGGAAACTATTGAACTGCCTTACTCTCAGTCGTTTGACAACGAGAACAAGGACTACGACGGAACAACGTTCTTGCCAAAGGGATGGCTCGCTACCGGTTCGTCATCATTCGTTACAGCAAACCTGGGATATCTGCCGGCTCGCGACGGCTCATACTATCTTGTTGCTCCTGAAAGTAGCGTAGCTCGCGACGACCGTGCATACACTCCGTTCTTCCATCTCGAAAAGGGCGTAACGTACAACGCTGAGTTCTATCTCTACATGCCGGGCGACGCCGACAATGAAGACGCACACAGCGACTTCTCATTTACCGTAGGAACGGAACAGGATTCTGAGTTCCACACCAACACTCTGCTCAACTTGCCGGAATTCCAGAACAGTAAGTGGCAGAAGTTCACCGTGCCGTTCACACCGGAGAAGACAGGCAGCTACTGCTTCTCGTTCGCCCTCGGCGGTGAGGCTGCAAATACTGGAGAGGTTTGCATCGACCTGTTTACACTCAAAGCGCCAGGATTGATTGCCAAACCACTTGCTAACTTTGTACCGGATGCTGCCTACTCTACAATGGAGTCTGGTAAGATCATTACGGCAAAGGATGCTCCAGTGAGAATGATTAACTACTCTACCGACGGCGAGACTTTCGAATGGACTGCCACTGGCGCTACTCCTGCCACATCTACTGAACAGGAGCCTTCGTTCTCGTTCCCTGCCGACGGTAAATACGACATTACTCTGAAGGTGACTAACGCTAAGGGCGAGAACACTACAAGTAAGACACTCGATGTGAAGACTATTGGTTCTGAGCCTAATAGCCAGTTCGCTATCCAGGAGTTCTCTGCTAACGACGCTCAGGTGTCAAGAGACTACATCATGTCGTACGACACGGACGAAAACGGTTACGACTACGTGACTGGCTTCAACCACTACTACCACAAGCTGGCACAGCGCTTCTCTATGCCTGCCGGCGACAAACTGGAGTACACTGTATCGAAGTTCACCTTCGGATGCAACTTCTGGCAGATGAGCAACGATCCTGCTGCCAACGACAAACAGAAGCCGTTTAGCGTGGTATTCTATGGCGAGAAGAACGGACGTCCGGACATTGACAACGTGCTCGCACGTCAGGACATGACTATCGAGGAGGCTTTCCCGAGAACTGTAGGAAACGCAAGTTTCGAGATGAGAGACCTCAACTTGAAGGAGCCTGTAACTTTCAAGGCTACCGGCAATTTCTACGTATCTCTTGAGTTCTCACCAGAGATGACTATGGATGTTACAAGCTACGGACTTTACCGTTCGTTCTGTGCCTTCGGAACTTACCGCGCACAGTCGAAAGAGACAACATTCTTCGTGCTGCCTGAGGCTGTACCGGAGGGTTCTCTTACAAAGCCAGACGGTAAGTTCTATCCTGTTGATGTTTACGACTCTGACTTCAAGGGTCTCGGTCTGCAGCTCATGGCTTGGATGACCGCCGACGACAAGTCTACAACACAGATTGCTGTTACTCCTGACGGACAGACGGCTTTTGCTGCACGTCTTGACGGCAACCAGCTCACTGTAAGCGGAACGAAAGAGGGCGACGTGGTTACTGTTTACGATGCTACAGGAAAAGTCGTAGCCAAGAAGTCTGCTACTGCTGCTTCTACAGCCCTGAGCCTGGATGCTCCTGCCGGTCTCTACATTGTAGCAACGCCTGCCGGAACACAGAAGTTTGTGAAGAAATAAAGCTTCTACAATATATATAATGACGTTAAGCCCTTCCCTCGTAAGGGAAGGGCTTTTCTTCTTTCTAACAATATTACACCATTAAGCAAATGAAAAGAGTTTATATCAGCGCTATATGTGCTGCCATGCTTGCATCCTCAGCTTCGGCTCTCGCCGTACCTGCTCTACCTGTGCCGATTACTGTTACTCAACCTGACGGTACAAGGATTACTATACAACTGCGTGGCGACGAACACCTGAACTGGGCGGAAACTACCGATGGCTTCACTCTATTGCGCGACGCCAAAGGTTTTTGGACTTTTGCAGAAAAGAACGCTAAAGGTCAGCTCGTGGCATCGGAAATCAGATACTGCGGTTCTTCTACCGAAGCTATAGCCAAAGGACTGACTCCTCGCCTGAGATTCAGTTCTGAGCAGGTGAAAGAGGCTATGCTTAAACCTCTAAGCAAAGATTTCAATAAGAATACAACTGCTACAAAACTGACGAAGTCTGTCGACAAGAACCAGTTTATGGTTGACGGAACTTTCCCATCTACAGGAAAGCGCAAGCTCCTCGTCCTCCTCGTAAACTACAGCGACACTAAGAACACGTATCCGCAGAAGGAGTTCCAAAACATGATGACTCAGGAGAACTATGGCGGCATCGGCTCGCTGCGCGACTATTATTTAGAGCAGTCTTACGGCAAGCTTGATCTCGACATTACCGTAACCGACTGGATTACGCTACCCAAGACGAAAGCCACATACGGAGCCGACGGTGCTGCTTATATGATTTACGATGCTCTCAGTCAGCTCACACAGAACAAGACTATAAATCTCTCGCAGTTTGACAACGACGGCGACGGCATTCTCGACGGACTTGCCGTTATCCACCAAGGATATGGTCAGGAGGCATCAAGCAACACCTCTGACATATGGTCGCACAGTAGCATAATCTACGGACAGTACTTCAACGGAATCGCCGTGCGCCGCTACACCATAGAGCCGGAGATTAACGCCCAGAACAACAAGATTCAGCAAATCGGAGTTATCGCTCACGAGTTCGGACACGCTCTCGGAGCTCCCGACTTCTATGATACTGACTACTCATCTAACGGAGAGTTTAACGGAACAGGCATCTGGGATCTGCTCGCCAACGGAGCATGGAGCGGCGACTACGGCTCTCGACCTACCGGAATTAACGGTTGGCAGAAATGGGTATGGGGATGGACTGAACCTACACTGCTCGACGAGAGTACTACGGTAAGCAACATGCCGTCGGCTACCGACGAAGCTGTAGCATATAAAATGGAGACCGGTACTCCTGGTGAATACTTCTTCATGGAGAACAGACAGAATACTAAAGGATTCGACAAGAGTCTGCCGGGACACGGTCTTATCATCTACCACGTAGACGAGAATCTTATAAAGAGCAAGGTCTACACTAATAATATAAATGCAGCCTACCCTCAGGGAATATATACAATATGCTCTGATGCCAATGCGGAGCCAAGCAACGAGCCGGGTTCATACGGATGGGTAAACTCTGAATATGCCCCATTCCCTGGCGAAAAGAACCATACGGAATTTTCTGACAACACTACCCCATCGGCAAAGGCACGCAACGGCAGGTTCTCTTATCGCTCACTAAGCAACATAACGGATGTTGACGGAAAAATTGGATTCTCATTTACGCATCTCGCAGAACCGACAAAGCCTACTGATCTGACGGCTACGACAAGCGAAGGTATGGTAAAACTGGCATGGACTATTGACGGAGCGCAGGATGTGGACCACTTTAATATCTACCGCGACAACGAGAAAGTGGGAACTGCAACTGACTGCAATTATACTGACAACGAACCTGTTGACGGAAAGACTATCTCATATCAGGTGGATGCTGCTTACAAAGACGGACGACTCTCGCATCCTGTGGAGACTTCTATCCTCGTGCCAGGCAACAAGGCTACTGACTTTACTGCCGAGAATACTGCCGACAACACCGTGAAACTGACATGGAGCATGGGAAACTCTCTCTCCAGAGCAGACATCTTCAGCGGTAATACGGCAACTCTTGACATCTACGGCAACACTGTGGAATACGCCAACTGCTATACTCCTGCTGACTTGAAAAACTATGTTGGAGGTAAAATCACAAAGATGGCGTTCTTCCCTACACAAGGCCCGTCGGAACTAACCGTAAAATTCCGTATCTGGGAGGGCGACGCCAACGGAGAGAACATGACCGTCGTTTCTGAAAGAAGCGTGAAAGAGTTTGCCACCGGACAGCGCCGCGAACTGAAGCTCACCACTCCGGTTACCATAAAGGCTGACAAGACTTATTGGATTTCCGTGTACAACGAAGGAAACAAGGGCGTAGTGTCGCCTGTTACCGACCTTAATGCAATTCTCGTAAACGGACGTGGAAACTGTGTGATGAACACTGACGGAACAAAATTCGTACCTTACGCTGATGCTCAGGGCAACTTCTATGTGGAAGCAATAATGACCTTGCCAAATGCCACAGAGGGTACCGACCTCACCGAAGCTCCTGCCATGGACTTCAATATGGCTACCGACTTGTTCTATCCGCTCTGCTATGTCGTTCACCGCGACGGAGAGCCAATCAGCTATACTACAAAAAGGGACAAAACGTTTACGAACGAGCCTACAGGTACTCATACCTATGCTGTTTCAAGCTATTATAACGGAGGCAACGAGTCAACGAGACTATCGCAGACTATCGATGTGAAGGGAAATGCTACTGCCATTAGCGAGATTTCAGGCACCAAGGCTTCTGTTAAGCTTCAAGGTGACTTTGTCGTAATCAGCAACATAAGAGGCAGGGTAACGGTAAGCGATGCAGCTGGTGTCTGCCGCACCTTTATGGTTGACGAAGGCAACAACGCAATCCGACTCGGTAAGGGCTTGAACATTATCAAGGCTGGAGCCGAAGTATTTAAGGTTGTAAAATAAAGTACTTTCATACTTAATCGCCCGATGCTGTTTCTAAAGTAACAAGCACAACTAAAAGCAGCATCGGGCTTTTCATACGTCTTATTATCAACTGAATATGTAAGCTATTGTTGGTAAGATGAGGAAATTTCTATAACTTTAAGAATATCACCATCAACAATAAATTTCACATCTTTACCCATATACGGCATACCATATATTTTTTCCTTGTCATGGTGATAATGAGGACGTGGATCAAGCTCAAGTACCTTCTTCATAGTCAAGAGCTGCTCAGAAGTAAATTTC
>DAIOXG010000085.1:0-9255 GCA_036758085.1 Prevotella sp.
GAACGGACGCACACCACTTCCGAAGTCTGAGGCAATCAGAACTGTTATCAAGACACGTAAGATACCTCCTTTCTTGAATGCACTCTATTATCTTACTCCACGTGGAATCCGTAAAGGTTTCGCAACTGACTTGCACATCCACAGAACAGACGGAGGTGTATTCGTCACATATGACTTCGAGGATGAGAAGGACGTGTCTTTCGTCGGCACAACCGCCGACGAAATCATGCAAGAATTAAATAAAAGCGCAATATAGCTCCAAATTAAATAATACGTATTATGTCACAAGAAGAATTAGCAAAAAGACAGGAAGCCCAGGCGTTCTACGAGCAAAACGTCGTTCCTCAGTTCAAGGAGCGAATGGAAGCTAATCGTACAGCGTTCGAACAGTTCATTAGAGTGAACATTCCTAAGGAAAGAGCAGAGCTTATTCTCAAAGCTCTCAGCACAAAGACGTTCTACATCGACCCTGCAGGTGTAGCCTATCATTCGGCTTTCCCAGGAGGTCTGTGCGAGCACACTCTCAAGGTTGCAACAAAGGCACTTTCTATGCGAAACGCTGCGCAGCAGGACTTCGACAACGGCTTGTTAGAGCCAGGCTTGCAAGTTCCGACTGTCGAGGAAACCGCAGTAGCAGCAGTGCTGCACGACACATGCAAAATCGGAACTTATGCTATCGACACTAAGTTCAAGAAGATTGGCATGGCTTGGGCCAAGTACCCATCTTATGTCAAGGACGACAAACTTCCTCTCGGACACGGAGAGAAGTCTATCATTTGGTGCCTGATTAAAGGTATTCAACTAAACAAGAACGAGTTGCTCGGAATCCGCTGGCACATGGGTCGCTACGAAGCAGGCTCTGAAACGTCAATGGAATTAAAGTCATTCTACGAGGCAACAAAAATCTCTATGCTCCCGCAGATTCTGCACGAAGCAGACAACTATGCGGCAAAGTTTATGGAGACTTGCATCGACCTCGGAGATTATGCAGTCAAATGTTAATCGGTGGGCGCTTCGGCACCTACCTTAATACCCAAATTAAGATGAACGGAATCTATGCAATGTGTGTTAGTATCATAGTCATGCGTGAAGACTACAACTACGAAAAGAAACGGCAAGAAAGTTTAGGCTTTCCTTTCAAAGTCAGTGATGCTTATTGGCACTTCGGTTATATAAAGAATCAGCCAAACGAAGTACAATTCTATTATTCACACAAAGAAGCAATCAACGCTTGTCAGAATATAGTCGAACAGACAGGCGTCAAGCCAGAAGAAATATTGGTAATCTCTAACGCAATCTTTTGCTCGTTGGACATTACTGATATGCATTCAATCTATCATTACGAAATAACAAAAAGCAGGCAAACAACTCTTAACTCCAGAATTATGAACAAGATAATAATAGCAATACTCGCAATCTTCGGAATTATTGCAGCAGTCGTAGGTCTCTGCACGAAGACTTATTGGAATATAATGTTTGGCTTAATGGCTTGGATGTTGGCTTACGTACTTTATAAATATGATTGATATGACAAACGCAGAAGTAACTGAGTTGCAGAAACTGCAGAAGGCAATCTGCGACATACAAGATAGTTTGAACAAGCAGGTAGGCAATCTTATGGCTCCTGCTTTAGGCTTTGAATCAACCGGAGAGTTTAGAGCAATGGTGTACAGGGCTTTGAGCCTGGCTGACAATTCTTTGACTGCAATCCGGAAGTCAATAGACCTCAAATTAACCGAGTGATGTAGAATATTTATATACTCAATTTCACCTATTTTCAGTAGCTAAAAATAGCACTAATTCGCAGAAGAAAAATATACTTGAAACTCGAAAATAGACGTTTTATGACAGAGGCCACATTTCGCGACATGACTCATGAAGAGTTCAGTAAAGCAATCAACAGAAAACAAGCTTATACATTCAAGTCGGCATTAGACGAATGCACAGAAGAAGACAGACTTGCAGGTGTAAACGACTTCACAGAAGACGACTGTTATTTCGGAAGATGGCTAGTTATCAAGTTCAAATGTAAGTACTCGATGCTGCTGTATAGTCGCCGCTGCGACTCTGGTTGCGAATCAACAAATTATTGGTATGATAAGATTTTCTATGACAAAGGCTATGACTATTGGAGCGCTGATTATAGATGGAATAGCGACAAACCACTTATAGCTCTCATAGCAGGACGCTATACACTTATTCACCCACACAGTGCTCGACCACTTCTGCAAACTCCTCTCAAAGTCATAAGCATGAAATGGAGTTACAACAAGACACTCGGCTACTATCTACTCGGAAACTCGGAAGGAAGAACTTGCAAAGTTCTGACGACCGGACAGCTTATCTTCGATGAAGCAGCCTTACAAGAAAAGCTACTCAAATGGAAGGAAGTCTCTGACGTAAATACAATAGAAAAAGAGTGGATAGATGCAGGAGGCAAGTGCGTACTCTCACACGGATTATGGAACGGTGCCTATGGTAGAGGCCAAATCGTCACTCCTGCAGAAGCCAAGATTATGAATCAGAATTTCAACTTCGGCAACGGTTATTATGTCAAGATGTGGTCTTTCAGTAAAGAACTCGGAGACGTAGTCTTAGAGTTCAATACGAGAAGCGAAGGAGATATGCTTTAATTTTATAGCTTTATGCTGCATAGCAATACAACAAATCATTTTTGCATTTTAGATAAGTTGTCTAAGTTCGTAGACACTTAATTTGGGTAGGGACGCGTCTGTCGTGAGACATGCGCGTCTTTTGCTTATCTTGTTGCTTATCTTGTTGCTTATCTTGACTAATAAGCTCGACACGGAGGCATAGCTTGCCTGCATAGCTTGCCTGCTTAGCTTGCCTGCTTATCTTGAATAGATAGCATACACACCCAGGTCTGTCAACCACGAAAATTCGCTTGTGGGCGCGTTTCTACTTATGGATAGGTTACTTATTACCCCAGGCTGTAATTTGCGCGTGGTGGCTCGGAATTTAGCTCTTTGTGCATATTGTTTCGGACTTTATGCTCGGAAGAAAACTTATCATCAAATTTAGATTTAGATTTTTGGGGGTTCATCGAAATTTTTGTACCTTTGTAATAGATTTAGAAGGGACGCCCCAACGGGCTGACCGAAGTAAATAACCCAAATTGAGACAATTATGAAAGTAGAAGTAACAATTAAAGAGATTACAAAAGACGATTTAGTCAACGACGATTCTTTCAGTCTAGACTTGATAGGCTGCGAAGCACTACTCCAGTTCATTATGTTTGGTGAAGTAATCTACGGCTAACTATGAGCAAAGAAGAAATTATTGAGTATCTCGTCGACGAAAGCGAAGGTGAGTACACACGCGAAGAACTTGAAGCAATGTCTAAAATATGCCTGCTTGATGCTTATCTCACTTGGGAAGGCATTGTAGGATTTACGGAAGACATTATAGAACACATCGAAGCAATCTACGAAGTAAAATTGGATGACTAACTATGAAGAAGTATTGTATATCGGTCGATATCACGATGTCGAAGACATTCGAGGTAGAAGCAGAAAGCGAACAGCAAGCAAAGAACATCTTTTGCGACAAGTTCAAAACAAATCCTTATGACTTAGCATATGGCTTTACAAGCTATGTGAATCACGAAATAACTGATGTAGAAGAACTAATTGATGCATGATTATGAAATACTACGTAATCGAACAAGGAAGCGCTAAGCGCTTCGGGCTTGTAGGCTCTTATATAGAGAAGTTAAATAATCTCCCAGCAATTGTAGCTTGCACAGACTCTTATCAAAAGTATATCGGAGAAGAGTTTCACGTAGACGGAATCGTATATGCAGATGGAACATATCTATTCGGAAGAAGCACTTATCTTACAAAAGTTCAAGGACTTAGAGAAGCTACTGAAGAAGAGGTAAAGCGTTTCACAGAAGTAGCCGCAAGTATCAACTTGCATTATGCTACACTAGTCTCTGAGCATAAGGATTTGCTTGGCAAAGTCCACAAGTCAAGCTACAAAGCACTTGACTATATCGACAGAGACAAGATGCGTTTCAAGCTGAACGGAGAAATAGTCGGCTGGAAGGAAGTTCTTGCATATGAGCCTCCTACAGGCCTCCACTTTGCATACTATCATGATAACGGATACTCTTATATAGGAGTCAACCCAACTACGAAGGACAGCTGGATAAAGTCAGTTAGGGCAATCAAGAAAGTCTTCTATGGAAATCTACATGGCATTGTCTCATTAGAGAATGGAGTCATCGAAGTACGTCAGTGCAAAGAACGCTATTCAGAAGTAAGCAATTCATAATTATGGCACGCTATAGAATTTTCAAGAACAGCAACGACACTCATCCATTTGCAGTGTTCAAGTTCATAGAAGGACCAGGAGCAAATTTTTGGCAGCAAATAAGCAAAGGTTATTTCTATATCGGCTTGGCTTTACGCTTCGCAAGTAAGCACCAAATAGTATTAGAAAAGTGAAACCAGAACTCAAAGTAGCGACCGGGACTATGGTTCCGACATTGGCAACCGTCTACATAGTTCCCGGTCTTATTCTCTCAAACATTTTAGCAATAATAGTATTCATATCGTTAGCAATTTATACATCAAACAAGTATGGCAGAAATCTATAAATGGTATCTTCCTGAAAAGGAACACCAAGACGCCATAAAAGAACTCATTAAAGAAGTGCTTTCAAACTTTGATGAAGAAGAGAAGGAACAACTGTATTCAATGTACGGCTTTGACAGTCTAGACCAGTTCATAGAACACTTCTCTTTCGAGAAAGCGCTCAAAGACAATGACGGAATGAAAGAGCATATCCACATGTCTAATCAAAGAATGGAAGGCAACTTCGGCAATCTTAAAGAAGACTTCTTATACGAATTAACACAAGTGCAGAATCCTGACGACACTCGACTTCGTATGGACTTCAGTTGGAAGGACACAGAAGAAGCCTTCAACAAGATGAAGGCAGAGTTGGATGCAGGAAGCACTTCCGAGTGGGCATCGCAAGCGCGGCAAGCAATAGAGAATTGGTATTGGTGGGCATTCGGCACATACAATTACAAGCATAATATGAGCAACGATTTCCAGGAATTGCTCGTAGAAGAATAGTCTAATTTGGGTTGGCTGTCTGTAAGGCATTAGCTAAGCAGGCAGCCATTTTTCGCTTGTGTGACAGTTTCAACTCGCCAACGTGTAATTATAAGGGAAGAATGTATAAAATCGATTGTGGCTCACTTGTGATGGCAAAATGGCTATATGTTTACCTCAGAATTAAATTTAGATTCACTTTTAGAGCAGGATTTTTGGTTGTCCACAAAAATTTTCGTACCTTTGTACTATGAAAACGGAGGACAGCCCTCTGGTAGACTTAAAACAACTTAAAATACCCAAATTATGATTGACATCGAAGAATTAAAGAAGAAACAAGCTCATGAGCTCGAGAATGCCAAAAGGTCAAATGAGCTAGAGAAGAAGCTAGACAACGAAGAGCTTTATGTAAGCATCTTTGATAACTTCAAATCAAGTTCAAGTTTCCATAAGCAGAGAATCAGCATTTCTCGAAATCCTAACTTCAAGCCTCTTACTGCAAAGCAGGCAGGAGAAGTTCTAACTAAGTTCTTGCAGGAGCACCCGATCGAAGTGTATACAGGCAAGAAAGGAGGCGAAAAGAATCTACCTTATCAATTAGAAGTTCGCAAGAACACTGTAGATAACGTAGATAATGTTGAGATTCATTACAACGCTGAAGATATAGAGGTGTGCTTCAGCATGGAGATAGACAATAACGACACAGAAGTTATGCAGTTTTTCAAACGCACAACACGCAAGTTGGAATCATATGAATACGATTCTGCTCGCACCCGTTGGGCTGCTGACAGGTTCGACAACTATCCAATCTTATCTTGGAACTGCGGACACATCATAAATTTCCAAGGAGGCTATCGTAGGCAGGTTTCTGAAGGAACTATTCTTTCTTTCGTAGAAATGCTAAAGTACAAATATCAATTCGCACAATAATTAACAACGAGGAATTAAAGAAACTCTTTAGAGAGGAGCATTCTTACATCGAAGTCGATGATGAAGTTCTGTAGCAGGCAATCGAAGACTGCAAAGGGATGACTCAAGGCGATGATACACTTTGTTTGTTTATCGAAGATTATATCGTTTAACAAGGTTTAGCAGAAGAAATAGTAGAATGACAAAAGAAGAAAGAACACTCGTCTGCAAGGCTGCAATGGACTTAGAGACAGGCCACCACCTCTTATATCCTCGCACAAAGGAAGAAAAGGAAATGGTTGTTGAACTATATAATGCAATTTCAACTCCGGCTGCTGAGCGTACTGCTCGGCAGAAGGAGTTATTTGAAGAATATCGCAAGTGCACAGAACCAGAATATAAAGGCAATGGACAACAATAAAGAATCAATTTTACAACAGGTAAATAACAGCTGTAAAGACATCTTATCTTTCTTAGCTGAGAAGTATGGAGTGTCTCGACCCGAAGTTAAGCAGGCTACATTATTATACGCTTACAATGAAGCCATTATCTCCAACCCAGATTCTCTGAAGTTTGCAGAGCCAAACAATCCATATCAGAATCTAATAAACGACTACATAGACTACACAAAGGAGTTTATGGAGGCAAAGAGAAATACAATTTCAGCAAAGGCAAAGCATTAGAACAAATGGACACAACTCTTAGCATAGAACAAGTTGAGACAATTCTCACAGGTTATCCAGACTCTCCTTTCTTCATTCGGCAGCACTTAGTGATTCCGAATGTAGATTGGGGATTCTTGAACCACGAGGCAGACTTGCTCATATTATCAAAAGCAAAATATCTCACAGAAGTAGAGATAAAAAGAAGCTGGTCTGATTTCTTAGCCGACTTCAAGAAAGAACACAAGCATAAGGACAAGAAACTAACATACTTCTATTATGCTGTTCCAATTTCAATAGGAGAGAAAGTCTTCAACTACTTATACACCGGTCAATATAGTTGCAATCCTGGATTCATTTATTACAATAAGTCAAAGGTGGACGGCTTTACTGACAAGAACTACAACAAGTGTGGACTCATCATCTATGCAGACAAGAAGGAAAGCAATTCAAGAGTAAGCAGAATAGGTTCTTGCAACTTAAATGTTCCTGCTCAAAGAATAGGTAACTACAAAATCTCTGACGACGAAGAAAGAAAACTCTTCCGACTACTAGGTCTCCGTGTTTGGAACTTGAAGAAGAAGTTGGCAGAAATGCAACAAAGATTCTATATAGGTGCAGATTTCGGAGAAGGAAATGACAAATCATCAGAACAAACAATAGAAGTATGAAAGGCAGTGTAAAAATCTTTGCTTCGACAATAGACGAAGTAACGAAGAACCAAATCGAAGAACTGAGCAACAGCGCAGCTTATCACGACTGCGAGATTAGAGTGATGCCTGATTGCCATGCAGGAAAAGGCTGCACAATCGGCACAGTTATTGCAATCAACGACAAAGTCGTGCCTAACACAGTCGGTGTAGATATTGGCTGCGGTATGCTTGTCGTCAAGTTATTGAAGCAGAATATTGACTTAATGTACTTCGACGACATTGTCAATGACTGCATTCCTGCAGGATTCAATATTCATGCCAAGGCACAACGCCACTTCAAGCATTTAGACATGCTGTATTGCAAGGAAGCAATCGACTTTGATATTGCGCAGCGTTCTATTGGCACATTAGGAGGTGGAAATCACTTTATCGAACTCGATGTCGACGACAATGGCAATCAGTACCTCGTTATTCATTCTGGCAGCCGAAATCTCGGCAAACGAATCTGCGAGTACTGGCAGAAGAAAGCAATAGATTACTGCTCGAAGTTAGGCTACGACGAACAGGCAATCATCAAAGAACTGAAGGCACAAGGTCGGGAGAAAGAAATCCAGGCTGCAATCAAAGAATCCAGAGCCAATGCTCCGAAGATAAACAAAGACCTCGCCTACTTGGAAGGCAAAGACCTCGAACATTATCTCAACGACATGGCAATAGCTCAATCCTATGCTATGCTGAACCGCCAGACAATCGCCGGCATTATCTGCAGGGAAATTGGTTTGACAGTCTATGATAGCTTCACAACGATGCACAATTACATCGACATAGGGCACAATATCCTCCGCAAAGGCGCTGTCAGCGCACTTAGCGGCGAGCCGCTGATTATCCCTATGAACATGAGAGACGGTTCACTGCTCTGCACAGGCCGAGGCAATACGGATTGGCTGTTTAGTGCACCACACGGAGCCGGTCGAATAATGTCAAGAACACAGGCAAGACAGCAACTCAAGCTTGAGGATTATGAGCAGGAAATGTTAGGCATCTACTCAACTTCTGTCTGTGAAGAAACAATCGATGAAGCGCCGATGGTCTATAAAGACTCTAAGGAAATAGAACAGCTTATCTATCCGACAGTGGAGGTTGTCGGCCACATCCACCCAATCTACAACTTCAAGGCAAAATCTCTTGACGAGACATTCACAAAGAAATAACTATGAACAAAGAATCAGAAATACAAGAGTTCGAAATATGAGAGAGTGTAATTTCATCATCGCGGTCATCTACGTAGCCGTAGCAATCGCACATACAATATTAGCAATAAAGTACAGAAGCAAGCAGCCTCTTATATTCGCAACAATCTACGCAATTGCAGCACTCACATTCTTCACCAGCGCCAGCACTATCTATACATAGAACATTCTATGAGTCACGACGTCGTGAGACGAAGGCTCTCCATCCTTATATAATTAACAAAGGGAAATTCAGTCGTAGTTTCGAGCATCCTCAGTCGTGAGACCAGGGATGCTCTTTCCTTATCCGCACAGAAACACACCCCTGCCTGCAAAAATCTCTTCGCACAAGTAAGCGCACACGTCGCACGATAGAGTAAACGAGCATACTCAACAACTTATCTCATCCGCAGACAATCACAGAATTGCAAATCCAAGCCTTCCAACACATTACCACCAACTCCTTATCTTAGAATACGTCTCAACTACCTCAATCTCTCCAATAGCTTAATCTACAGAATATCAACTCAAACCAACACTACAGATAATCAATATAAAATAGAACACATGCTCCCAACGTCTACTCAATCTAAAGACTTTAGCTTATAAATACAGGCAATTCTCATATCACCATTACAGGGTCACAATACTCAAAGAAGTCAATTATACAGGTAGCACAATAAATAAATACAAGTGCATATATCACAATAAGCACCAC
>DAIOXG010000086.1:0-9013 GCA_036758085.1 Prevotella sp.
CAAATATGGCTTGGGAGTATCCTCTTTCGTTTATTGTCATTCGTTTATTCCGGTTCTCATTTCCGTAGGTGTCATGCCGGTAGCTTTTTTGAAGCATCGGCTAAAATACTTAGGGTCGGAGAAGCCGCAGCTATAGGCAATCTCAGAAACATTCTTCTTTCCTTCGCTTATGAGCATCTGTTGTGCAGCTTTCAGCCGGCGGTCGAGAATAAAATTGTTTGGTGTGCAGTCAAATTCCTTCTTCATCATTACATACAGTGCGGAGCGGCTCATACACATCTCCTTAGCTATGGCATCAACATTCAGGTCGGCATCCGCCAGATGTTCGTTTACGATTTCTTCTACCTTCTCCTTGAAAGCCGAACTCTCATTGTTCTCCTTAGCCGGTTCCTCATTATTGCTGCTGGATATAATGTCGCCGAGCCTTACCTTGATATATTCTATTTTCTCATCTTTCGAAAGTTTCAGTTCCTTAATCTCGTTTTCCAGTCGGCGTGTGTATCTGTAAATCTTGAATATAGCGAAAGCGATAATCAGAATCAGTCCGCCGTAGATCATCCATGCCACGGGGCGCTCGTTGAAATACGGCGTGCGGTGTATGGTCAGGCATGCTGTGTTGTCTTTCCAGATACCGTCGCCATTGGTGGATTTCACTATCAGCCGGAATGTCCCAGCCGGGATATTCGTCAGGTTGATATGGTTTTCAGTGGTATACATCCAGTGATTGTCAATTCCCTCCAGCATATATGCATATTGTATAGGCTCGTTTTTGTTGTAGTCGAGGGCGGCAAATGTTATGCTGAGGTTCTTCTCCTCCGGCTTCAGGTTGATATCCGACGGTGTGTCGAAGAGTATTCTTGGTGTGAAAGCGCTTTTTGTTATAGCTTTTTCGTCTATTACAAGCAGTCCCTGTGTTGTGCCGAAGAATGTTTTTTCTTTAGCGTAACTGTAGTATGGTCTGACTTCGGAGAAGGAGAAACCGTCGGTGAAGAACGTCTCGGAGTAGTTGGTGAATGTATTCTTTCGGGGATTGTATTTCATCAGACAGTGTTCCGACACGAGCCATAACATGCCGCTTTTGTCTTCACACATGTTCAATATTACGTCCGATGCCATTCCGTTGTCGGTGGTAAGGGCGGTGAAATCAATTTTTTTTGTCAATGTGTTGTTCTTCTCTATCACATTCAGTCCGCCGCCATAAGTTGCGACATATATCGTTCCGTCTTTGGCTTGCAGCAGAGCCATTACCTGATTGTTGCTCAATGACTTCGGGTCAGCTCCCGAGCGTTCGTTTTTGTAGAACGCCATCTTCTCCGGCTGTTGCTTTATGGCTGTGGAGAATAGTCCGTCGTTGGTTGCCAATAGCAATGTTCCGTCTTTTTTCAGGAGTATGTCGTGGATAGATTTTGCCTTGGCGGGATATTGTGTGATACTGTTGTTGCAGTTTATAAACTCCGGATTGTCGCTCCATGGATTCTTGACGATGTTCAGTCCACCGCCGTATGTACCCACGAGAATCCTGCCGTAGCGATCCTCGCCAATGGCATATATGCTGTTGCAGTTGATGCTGTGCCTGCTGCTTCCTTTGGTAAATGACTGCATCTGGTAACTGCCGTTCTTCATTTTTTTGAGCCGGAACAACCCGTCGGGTTTAGTGCCGAGCCAGAGACTTCCGTGGGAATCCTGATACATCGAGTAGACATTTGCCCCGAAAGGAGTTCTGGTCTTTACCGTATTTCCGCTTTTAGTCAGATAGCCCGTTAACTTTCCGTCTGCTGTAAATGTTCTGACGAATCCGTTCTTGTCGGCAACGAAGAATGTGCCGTTTTTGCTTTGGAATATTGTACGTATGAATTCCTCTCCGGCATTGCCGTATTTTACGGGACCGATTTTGTCCCTCGCAAACGTCAGTCTGTCGAGTCCGCGATGTGTGTATATCCAGAATCCGTTCTGTTTGTCTTTAAACAGAATTCTATGTTCGATGTCGCTGTAGCCGGGCAATGACGATATTATTTTCTGTTGCTGTGGAGTAGGGCGGAAGCGGTCTCCGCTATCGTGTTTCTTTCCTTTGATGCGTACAAACTTCTTTTTGTCCACGGCGAACAGATAGAATCCGTCGGGGCATTTGCATAGGATATTTCCTCCTTTAGCTTCGCGGATAAAGAGGATACGGTTTGTGGTAAGCGGACAGTTGTCGCCTTGTCTTGCCTTGAAGTTCTGGAACGAATATCCGTCGTAGCGGCTCAGTCCGTTCCACGAGCTTATCCATATATATCCCCTTGAGTCCTGCATTACGCATGTTACGGTGCTCTGAGGCAGTCCGTCGCTTTCCGAAAAGTGCTGTATGTGGGTTGTCGTTGCTGCTGGAGTTGTGATAAGCATTAGCAGCATGACAAGCGTTGTAGCTATTTTATGAATTTTCATAGGTTAATGTTATGACATCATTTATAATCAGTATGCAAAAGTAATTATAATTTCTGTCATATATATATAAAACCAAGGCTTTCTTTGATTATAAAGATTTTGTTTGTTATTGTTTCTGATGCTGTAATGTGGATAGTTTTTTTGACAGAATAAAAGGCTATGGCGGAAAATCTCTTCTGTCCGACCATAGCCTTTATGTATTATTTACTGAATGTCTTTATTTCAGAATCTTCCATGCCTTGTCGCCTTGTTTTACTATAACTACACCTTTATAGCCGGCGATATTGTCTATGCGCTGTCCGTTGATGGTATAGAGCTCAAAGCCAAGATTGTTGTTGTATGTCGCGCTGCTGATAGATGTTGCGCTTTTTGTTCCCTTGACGTACAGGTTCTTTATCTCCCATGTACCGGCAGACTCTGTATTTCCGGTATAGTGGAACACAATCTGTATTTTCTTTCCTGCATACTCATTGAGTGAGATGTCGCCGGAGTTGTTGAAAGTCCAAACCGTTCCATTTGGCCATTTGATGAGGTCGCTGCCGATAATGTCGGTATTGCCGTCGTGGCGAATTTCTACAGAGAAGTAGTCTTCTGGCTTAGCTCCGTTCATCTTGTTTGCCGCATGCTCAAAGCTCATTGATGCCTTGGAATACCCCGTAAGGTCTATTTCCGGTGATGTCAGTCTTGCGTCGCCTTCCTGCATACTGCCGAAGTAACTGCTTCCCTTCCATCCGTATTTTTCATCGAGTGTCCATATTGTCTTCCCTTCAGGACAGGTAGTTGTTTCGGTAGTAAATCCGCAGTCGCCACTTGTGAATACGTATTCCTTTATTGACTCCTCTGTCGGGTCGGTCGGTGTGTCGCCGCCTCCAGGATTGTCGCCGCCTCCGGTGTAGTTTGCAGAACATTCCGTTTTCTCCGGGTCAAAGGCATTGTTGATGCTGTCGCCCCAGATATATTCCATAAGGTTGGGGAAATCCACAAACGGGTTGCGGTTGCCTTGTATCTTGCTCACGGCATTGTTGCGTGTAATCTCGAGTTGAGTAGGTTTGTCAGCCTTTGCCCATTGGATATACAGTTCGTATGCCCATTTCTTTAGAGTAGGGTAGTCGTCTTGCTCAAGAATGTTCAGTCCGTTGCCTTGCCACGTAAGGTTCTTGTAGCATGTCGCCATATACATGTAGCCACGGGCGAAGTCGCCTTTCCATTCGTCTGCCGGCTCCCAGTATTTCTGTCCGTCGCTGCCTTTGCCAATTTTAGTCTCCCCGTTGTCTGCGATATCTGCGGTTTCCACTTTACCCATTGGGTAGTTGCTTTTTTTCCCGTTTATTCCGCTCTCGCATGGCATCAGGTTATACAAATCCTGGTAAGCTTGGTTTTTGCTTCCTCCCCACCAGCTCTTTGGGAACGAGTGTTCGATGTTCATTCCCGAGCCGGTTTTGCCTTGCGAGGTACTCATCGGCCATGTGCTCTCAGGAGAATAGCGGTCGATAAAGCGTCCGTCGCTGGTTCGGTCGGTGAGCCAGAATCCCCACCAGGTATGTCCGTTGCCGGAGCCATAGCTCAACACGTCGGCATCCTTGATGATTTCGTAAACGGCGTTTTTCAGATCCGCCCCTTTCTTCCCTTTTAGCGAGTCGTAGTAGCCTTCCGGGATTTGTGCCAGGAGACTGTTGCTACTGCAAATTGCGAGTAGAAAGACAATAATTCTGCAAAGTAAGTTTTTCTCCATAATTGTATGTATTGTTTTTATAATAACGTTTTCAGCCCGTTCCATGATTCTTTTTATAGTCTATAGAATCAGAAAGCGGGCTGCAAATATACAAACCTTTTTTATACATTCAAAGTCATTCACATTATATTTCCATTATTACTCCATTACAATCTTATCTTGTTCTCTGCATAAACTCATCAAACTGCTCCTTGTATCCGTTGAACACATTGATGTCCACTTCGCCGTGGATACCACGCACACGTCCGTATGGCGTGAGCTGCCAGAAGGCAAGTTTGATGTCGGGGCGATACTGACCGTATCGGGCAATCCAGATGGGGTAATTCTCCTTTATGTCGGGAGCCTGCGGCAGATATTTGTTCACGAAGCCCTGTCCAACATAGAGCACGGGCTTCATTCCCGTGGCACGGTGCACGATGCGGAGCCATGTCCTCACCTTACTGAACATTCCGCCTACGCCACCCATCTGGGCAACCTGTTTCTTGTCAGGTTCAAGGTCGAGCACCGGTGGCAGATCACCGTCGTTGAAATGGGAGTTCTTCAGAAAGAAATAAGCCTGTTGCGTGGCACTGCTTCTTGCCGAGAAGAAATGGTAGGCACCGGTCTTGAAACCGTGTGCTCGCGACTGGCGGTAGTCGGCGTTGAAGTATTTGTTTCTTACCGTTGTCCCTTCGGTAGATTTTATATAGATGAAGGATATCCGGTAATCCACGCTTCCGCCAGCAGCACCGAGGTATGATATGCGTAGCCTTGACCAGTCGATACCGTATTTCTTCCTTCCTATCTCGTGTTGGTATTTAGATAGATCAATACCGTATATTCTGTCGGAGGCGTGCAGCATACGCTCTCCGCGGTATCGGTCGGAACGCCAGTCGCCGGCTTTCACCTTTCCGCTGACCGTTACTCCGCATCCGAAGCCGTTTCTTTCTCCGTTTTTCCATTGGCCGGTGTAGAAAGCTCCTTCTTCAGCTACGAATGTTCCGTGTCCTTCGGCGATAAGACGCTTGTTGAATTCTCCGTGGTATGTGCCGAGCGTGTCGCGCCGTGTTCCGGTAACTATAGTGTCGGCATGCCAGAGTGCCGTTATCTTTCTGCCGAGCGAATCGGTTATTGTGCCGTATCCGTCGCGCTTCCCGTTTTTCCACACTCCGCTGTATACTATGCTGTCGCCGATGCTCAATACTCCGTATCCGTTGCGTTTCCCGTTTAATGTTTCTCCGCGGTAGCAGTATTCTCCTTTGTATATCGTTGTGGTGTTTGTCTCTCCGCTGTTGCATGCTGCAAGAACGAAGATACATGCTATATATATAAATAGGTATATTCTTTTCATCTTATTATTCCTCCTTCGTGGTTTATTCCTATGAAGAAACCGTTGCGGTTAAACAGCGGAGCACCTTCCGGCGCAAGAAGTTCCGGTATGTCATGAGCCTCCGTTGATGTTGTCCTTCCCTTAAATACGTTTGGCTCTTGTTCTGCGGCTTTCTCCGAGCAGCCGTTGTTCAGACCGAAGATGCCGGCAACTGTTATACTGTCTCCTTTCTCCGGTATAAGACAGAATATTCTTTTTATCGGATATACGCAATAGGCATCATCCGATATGAATCCGTCGTCGGTCATTAGCATCATCGTTCCTCTTGGCAGTCTGTCTGTCTCTTCTGCAATTTTCTTACAGCTTATCTTGCCAGCCTTGCCTTTTGCCGTGGGGTAGAGTAGGGTGTAGTATCTGTTTTTTCTTATCGTGATACCTTTTTCTGCTTTTATCTTCTCCAGTATTTCTATTCCCTTCTCCAGCCTCTCCCTGTCTTTTCTGTTGTTTTCGGCATAGTCTGCCATTGTGTTGTACCCCTCGTCCTTCACGCTGTGGGTGTTTAGGTAATAGTCAAGTTCGTTTTGTCTCTTCTTTTCTTTCTCTGCCGTTTCTCTTGCCTTCTGCAGGGTCTTCTCTATTGTTTCGCCGACATTGGAGTTTGCTGCTGCGAGCATGTCTTTTTCGCCGTAGAACGGGTCAACGGTAAGAATCCGTCCGCCACACGACGAGATGAACGCCCATCTGTTTATCCAGCATCCGCATACCATTGCCTTGCGTTCCGTATCGCTGTCTACTTCTTCTTTCACTATGTTGAGCGTGGTGTCGGCGCTTATGTCGTTGCATACGGCTATCACTTTGCCGCCTTGCGCTATTTCGTAGTATTCCCTACATTCTATCAGCGTTACGCTGCGTTTCATCCTGTCGTAGTTGGCTGGCAGTAGTGATGGCAATAATATAAAAGCAATCGCCGCCAGCAAAATTACCGGTAGCGACCTTATTATTATCTGTTTTCTTGTTAATTTTGTCTGCATCTTCATCTGTGTGTTACCCTCCGTCTTCCAATTTTTTTCATTTTTTTGTTGATAATGCAAAGTTACTAATATTCCTGATATTGGCTCATTAATTTGAGTTAAATGTGTTGAGGCTTGTATTCTGAATGCTTTTATATAATATTAACACACTCTTTTCTTGCATTACATGTAAAAGACCTACCTTTGTCAACCGTAATGCCTTATATGCGGCTTATTGCTTTGAAAAGTGTATTTGATGATTGAATATTGATAGGCGTATCTTGATATTCCTGTTATAATTGTTAGTCTTACATTTATTTAAAATGCATGGGGTGCTATGGGCTAAAAAGAGGAAAACTTAAATAAATACTTTATATTAATGAGAATCTTTACTTGCTTTAGAAGCTTGTTCCTGGCTTCTGCCGTATTTGCTTGCGGAACAAACGGTTTTGCCTCGGCGCTACCGACTGAGAGTGCTTTTCTTGAATCTTCTTCAGACGAGGACGACAAGGTGTTCTGCGAATTACCTTATTCACAGTCGTTTGATAATGAGAATAATGACTATCCTGGCGATACTTATGTGCCAACGGGGTGGCTCTCTGTGGGGGATATGCCTTTTATTACCAATAGCTTTTCTGATGTTGCAGCCAAAGACGGAACTTATTATCTTATGGCTCTCGAGAGCAGTGTCGCAAGAAATGACAGGTGCTACACATCTTTCTTCAAACTGAAAAAAGGTACGAAATATTCTATATCATTCTATATTTATGCACCAGGCAATTCGCAAACGGGCAACAAAACCGACTTAGAACTGACCGTCGGAACGGAGCAGGACGCTGAATTCCATTCTCAGGTTCTTACGAAGTTTACCGACTGCGAATTCCCTCGCTGGCAGAAAGTTGCAGTGGATTTTACACCTACTGAAGACAACGACTATTGCTTCTCGTTCCATATCACTTCTAAGGCTCCTTATGCCGGATGGTTTGGCATTGATTTGCTTAATATCACTTATCCTGAAGCCGTGCCGATGCCTAAGGCTTCATTCGTTCCTGTAGGATGCTATAGTCTTATGGACAACAATTTGATTTGCTTCAGCAATTCAAAAATTAAGATGTCTAACCTCTCCACAGATGCCACTTCTTATCAGTGGGAGGCTGAGGGGGCTGTTCCGTCTACGTCAACAGAAAAAGAACCTGAATTCTCTTTCCCTAAGAGCGGTTCTTATAAAATAAAACTGACGGCAAAGAACCAGCGCGGAACGAATTCCAGTACTTTCACTTCGCTCGTCTCCGTATACGGCAACACGTCTGATCTTCCGCTTATGACGATGGATCCTAATGGTGACGCAATGACGACAAGGGATAATCTCGATGCCTATGATACTAATCCTTATGCTGATTTCGTGGCTGGAGTGAACCATTACTATGCGCATTTTGCTGAACGCTTCGATGTTCCGGAAGGACGCGAATACGAAATTTACTCTCTCAGCTTCTATCTCTATTATTACAACCTCGGTATACGCTACTTCAAGGAGGAGTGCAACAAACCGTTTAGCGTTGTCTTCTATGGAGAGAAAGACGGCAGACCTGATCTCAATAAGGTTTATGGAAGAATTGACAAGACTATGCAGGAGGCATGGGGAACTCTAAACCTTGGCACTTTTGAACAGCGTGGATTTGAATTTAAAGATAAACCTATCGTTGCCGACGGACCGTTTTATGTGGCTTTCGAATTCCCAGAGAATTTGTGGCTCGACGAAACTGTTGATGGTGCAACTCGTACTTGTGTAGGATTCTGCGGCATCAAGCATCGGTCTAAGGTCTCTACTCTTTATGTGCAACCGTTTAAAGTGCCGGAAACTTCTGAGTATGTGGTTGATGGCAACTACTGTCCTGTAGAAATGGTCGACAGCAATTATAAGGGCTATGGATTGTATCTTACAACATGGTGCAACGTGAAGAATGATTCTGGCACGTCTTCTATTGCCCTTGCCAATGACGGTTCTGTAGCATCTGCAGTTCGCCTATCTGGCGACATCCTTCAGGTTAGCGGTACTAAAGTCGGCGAAAAAGTTCTTGTGTACAATGTTGCTGGTTCTGTTGTAGGCAGCGTGATTGCTACTGGTGAGGGATGTGAAGTCTCTCTCTCCGGAATTCCAGCAGGAATGTACGTCGTTAAGACAGAAAAAGGTTCAATGAAATTCTTTAAAAAATAAAAAAATCTTTTTCGATGAATTTACCCTCACACCCTCACCCAACCATCTAAACTCCCCTGTTTATCGGTATTCCAGGTGGTGAGGGTAAAGGTGAGGGGTGTGAGGGTAAACGTCAGTTTACCCTCACACTTTATAGTTCTGGTGTTTCTATCAAGTTCTCCCGAGTGTTTAGCCCAAACGCCCCGAGTGTTTAGCCCAAACGCTTCCGGTGTTTAGCCCAAACGCTTCGAGTGTTTAGCCCAAACGCTCCTGTTGTTTCTGTCAAATGCCTTATTAGTCTTATTCGTCCTATAAGTCCTATCCCAATATTATCCTTATTATTC
>DAIOXG010000087.1:0-8911 GCA_036758085.1 Prevotella sp.
TGAGTTTACAAACAGAGGTGATTTCGCTCATGAGGTATTCGAGGAGGTAGTTAAATTTGCTGCTGTTGAGTGCCCTGAAATGGCTCTTGGTGTAGGTTCTGTTGTTGACCCGGCTACTGCAGCTCTTTATATCCAGCTTGGTGCATGCTTCGTTGTTGGTCCTTTGTTTAACCCTGAGATTGCCAAGATCTGTAATCGTCGTTTGGTTGCTTACACTCCAGGATGCGGAAGCGTTTCTGAGGTAGGTGCAGCACAGGAAGTTGGTTGTGATCTGTGCAAGATCTTCCCTGGCGACGTCCTCGGTCCGAAGTTGGTTAAGGGACTTATGGCTCCTATGCCATGGTCAAAACTGATGGTTACCGGTGGTGTTTCTCCTGATGAGGAGAACTTGACATCATGGATCAAGGCTGGCGTATATTGCGTTGGTATGGGGTCAAAACTCTTCCCGAAGGATGTTGTGGCTGTCAAGAACTGGAAGGCTATCACAGACAAGTGTGTTGAGGCATTAGGTTACATTGCTAAGGCTCGCGCATAATATAAGGTTTAGTAAAGGCTCCATCTGCATTCTGTGCTTATGGAGCCTTTTTGTTTGTTTGGCTTGTACTGGTACTCGCCGTAAGGGTGATGTTGACAGGCTAAACAGTATTTCCTATGACTATCATTATCGTGATATTGACAGTACTGCAAAGTATGCCTTTGCTGCATATCGCCTTTCGTCTGATTATTCTTCCGGTAAGGCAGAAGCCTTGAATAATCTTTCTTTCGTCAATATCGCACATATGAATTATTCTGCCGCATCACGTCAGTTGGATAGTGTATATTCGATAACAGACAATCAAATTGAACTTCTTGTTGCCGACGTGCAGTATATGCGTCTCTGTCAGCGTCAGGCACTTAACAAGAATTTTTATGACTATAAAGAACGTGCCCGCAAGCGGATGTCGAGGATAAGGGAAGAGGAACAGAATCTGTCTCCACATCTCCGCAGACGCTTTAACTATGCTAAATCCGAGTATTCTTTTGTCTCCTCTACATATTATTATTACGTAGGACTTCTCAACCAGTCGAGGAAGGCACTGGATGATATAAATCGTAAGGAATTGATACAGAGCGACACTGCACAATATCTTAACTGGCTTTATCAGACTGGTAGTGGCGGTATGATTCTGGGCGAAAACAAGCATTCGGTGCTTCAAACTGAATATGAAAGACTCTTGGAGTGCTATCTGTTGTCAAGACAGTACGGTTTTGTTTATTGGGAAGCAAATTCCTTGCAGGCTCTTGGCGAACTACTGTTCGATAAGTCGAATCGCCGTTATCTCGTCAGCAATAACAAGGTGTCGATGGGATATGTAAATGCCGATAATATGCCAGATACCCTCGTTGCCGGATATCTCGCACAGAAGTCTGTCGGCATGTTCTCCAATTATGGCGACGCATATCAGGTGGCTGGCAGTCTGCGTACTCTTTCAAAATGCTATTGGGGAATTGGTGATAATCTGTCAGCTCTTCATTGGCTTAATTACGCTCTCACTCTTGAAAATGGCAAAATAAAGCAAGCTCCAGATCTCGTGGCGAGTATCCGTGAACAGCTCAGTATCGTCTATTCTTCGTTAAACGACAAATATAATAGTGATGTCAACCGGAATATATATCTTGACATGCAGGAGAAGACACGTCAGGATATGGAATTGGATGCACGGGCTGCCCAGTTGGATAAAACCTCGAATGTATTGAATGTAATGATTCTCGGCATCGTTATATTGATTTCTGTACTTTTCGTCCTTATCTTCATATTACTCAAGAACAGTAAAAAGCATAGTGTAAATGTAGAAAATCTATATAAAGCTTTAGATGATTTTGTAAAGCGTAACCAAAAGAAGAATAATGAGTTAAATGATATTGTTGAAGAATTGGAAGAGAAGTATGAGTTGATACTTTATGATAAAGACAACAACAAGCGCAGAAATATTGAGAATAGGGCAAAAGCATTCCTTGTTGAAAGTATAAAACCTCTTATCAACAGGATGTCGGTGGAGATTGGCAAACTTACCATTACCGGTAACGACGACATGTCGCATGAAGATATTGCTGCACGTTATGAATACATTAGGGAATTGACGGAAATCATAGATAAATATAATGATGTCCTTACAGGTTGGATACAACTGCGTCAAGGGGAAGTCGGACTTCATATCGAGAGCTTTCCGCTTTCTGATGTATTTGACATCGTAGCTCGTGGCAAGACGCTCTTTTCTCTTCAAGGTGTTACGTTAACGGTTAATGATACTGATGCTGTTGTCAAGGCAGACAAGGTTCTTACTCTCTTTATGATAAACACGTTGGCTGATAATGCCCGCAAGAACACTCCGGCTGGTGGCAAGGTTGAAATACGTGCTAAGAAATGTGGGGAAAATGTCGAAATATCCGTTAGTGATACGGGAAAAGGCATGACTCCGGAGGAAGTCGCAACCCTCTTTACCCGTAATATAAGTAAAGGACACGGCTTTGGTTTGCTTAATTGTCGTGGTATCCTGAACCGCTATAAGAAATACAGTAGTTTGTTTAGTCAAAGCACTCTTTCTGTTGAGTCTGAAAAAGGAAAGGGAAGTCGTTTCTTCTTCACGCTACCTATGGGCATAATGCGTAGTATAGTTATTCTTTTTGTCTCTATGCTGGCGCTTGTTTCTTTTTCGCAGAATATAAAGAATGTTAGATACACTAACTTACAACGGATGTATATCAACAAAGCTGCTGCTTTTGCTGATTCTGCCTATAATTCAAATATTAAAGGGGATTATTCTAAGACATTGGAATATTCAGATTCCGTTGTCTGTAGTCTTAATGCCTATTATCTTACCATGTATCCTACAGGTAGATGCCTTATGCATAATGATGGGGATGCTGAAGATGCAGCTGAGATTCAATGGTATCATTCTGGACTTGATATGGATTATTCCGTAATTCTCGGTATGAGAAACGAAAGTGCTGTGGCAGCTCTCGCCCTTCATAAGTGGAAGACGTACGAATATAATAATGACATTTATACTAAATTGTTCAAGGAAGTATCGGCTGATGGTTCTTTGGGTGAGTATTGTCGGATTATGCAGCGGTCGGAGACGAATAAGAACATTGCCATCACGATGCTTACAGTTCTCGTTATCATCCTCTTGGTAACCTGTTATATTATTTTCTATCGGCGAACTGTTAGGCGACATTCCATGTTCGACCTCTGTTCTGAGATTGAAAACTTACTTCTTGATGACTCTTCGATTATTGATAAAATATCGAGGATGGAGGATATAAAGGGTAGGAAATATTATACAGATATTTCTGCTTTGGATAGAGATATATTTAATGCCCTGACTTGTGCAAAGGCATCTGAAGATGAATATACGGCGAAGAAGGATAGCATATCCGATTCTATCCGTAAGGTTTCCTACGAGCGCGACCGCTTGTATGTATGCAATAATATTCTTGAGAATTGTCTTAGTGCGATAAAACATGAGACTATGTATTATCCTGCACGTATAAACCAATATGTCTCGTCTTGCGACGATTCGGAAATGAATAGTACGCAACTTAATGCGTTGAATGATATCGTGTCATATTACAGAGAACTGTACTTTGCCCTCTGCGAACAGATTCATAAGCAGACTAACGTTCCCGTTATTACTTGTGCTGTTTTGAATCTTGCCGACTTGATAAGCGTGGATCCTGTTTCTGTGTATGGCGACAGACTCGTTTTGGATATGCTGTTCAATATATTGCGCAAGAAGAATTTAAGTAAGTCTCCACGATATGTTATTAGAGGTAAAGAGCATGGTATGGTCGTCTTGGCTGCGTTAATGGAGAATGTGCGTTTCCCCGAAAATGGGGCAAATAGCTTGTTTGCGGCGGGAGTGGATAATATCCCATATATGCTATGTCGGCAGATAATAAGAGAATTGGAGAATGTAACAAATTGTTTTGGTTGTGGCATAAAAGCAGAAAATGATAATGGCAGACTTGTGTTGCTCATCACATTGCCGAGAAGGGTCGGTGGCACCACTTGTCTTGCATAAAAATATATAAGATATGAAAGAATTTAAGGTGATAATAGTTGAAGATGTTCCTTTGGAATTGAAGGGAACTGAGGGGATTTTCCGTACTGACATTCCTGAGGCAAAGATAATCGGTACGGCAGACAGTGAGGCTGCGTATTGGCGACTTATGAAGGATGGTGAACCTGATCTTGTACTTCTTGATTTAGGACTTGGCGGTTCTACAACTGTTGGTGTGGATCTTTGTCGCGATACTCGACAGAAATATCCTGATGTAAAGGTACTTATCTTTACAGGTGAGACTCTTAATGAGAAACTCTGGGTTGATGTCCTTGATGCCGGATGTAATGGTATCATATTGAAAACCGGCGAGATGCTGACGCGTGCTGATGTGATTAGTGTCATGTCTGGAAAGAGGAATGTCTTTAATCAACCGATACTGAGCAAGATTCTTGAGCGTTTCAAACATGACATAAAGTCTCAGATAATGCGCCAGGAGTCGATGGTCAATTATGAGATTGATGAATACGATGAGCGTTTCCTTCGTCATCTTGCACTCGGATATACTAAAGACCAAATTGCCAATCTGCGTGGAATACCGTTTGGGGTCAAGAGTCTTGAAAAGCGTCAGAATGAGCTCGTTCAGAAACTCTTTCCTGAAGGGAACGGTAGGGTAGGAGTTAATGCTACACGACTTGTCGTAAGAGCATTCGAACTGCATATTCTTGATATAGAGAACTTACAACCGGATGAAGAGTAGAGTAAATATAAATAGTGTTTTGACCTATATTCTGGTACTGATAATAGTGCTGGGGGCTGTCTTTATCGTGGGGGCATGGATTGTCAGTGCTGTCTTTCCGGAATTCCAGATTCGCTCTGTTCTTGGTAACGATGGCATCAGGTGGCTGCTTGGACATTTTACGGAGAATGTATGCGCTCCTCTGCTGGTATGGATCGTCTTGCTCGCCTTTTCTTATGGTTGCATGGAGCGGAGCGGACTGTTGTCGGATCTTTCGAAAGCATTCTTTGACCGTGGCAATACCAAGTTTGGTTTTCGTTCACGAATAGGAGTGGTGATAGTTGCCGTAGAACTGTTTGTCGTAATCATCATTATGTCATTGCTTACCGTCGTTCCGCATGCCGTATTGTTGAGTGTCGATGGAACATTGTTTCCAAGTAGTTTCAGCGACAGTCTTGTCCCTGTCTTGTCATTTACTCTTTTGTTATGTTCCACGACCTATGGAATAACGACAAATCATTTCCGTACCGTCAGGTCATGGGGAGAGTCTCTGGCTTATGGCTTGAGTCGTTGTTCCATGTTCGTTGCTGTATATTTCGCAGCAGCAGAACTTTATGCTATAATCCGTTTTGTTATAGGCTAAATTCGTGTTCATCTGCGGATTATTTTTTCTTCCGCGGAACTTAAACGGAACTCAAACGGAATAAGATCTGTGTCAATCTGTGTAATCTGTGGGAGAAAATAAATCCGTGGGAAGCCTAATCATCCGTGTTATCCGTGTGCCAAAAATATTCGCGAAATTCGTGAAATTTGTGTTCAAAAAATATATCAGTGTTAATCCGTGGAATCCGTGTGTCAAACTTCCGTCTAACTTCCGTTTAAATTCCGCGGAAGATAATATTCGTGTCATTCGTGTACCAGAGCTTCATGAATTCCATATCTTTCCATATCGATAGAACGTTCGTATTATCAGCATCTTACCAAATTCCGTTTAAAAAAAATTACTTAATAAAAATTGAAAATTATTCCACTATATTAATTTTTTAACAATCTTAATTCTTTTATCCCCGATATTATGCGTATTTTTGTATCACATTTCTGTGTCTCTTACATAGAGATTCAGTTGGATATATAAGAAAGGAACCCACAATATGGCTTTCATATAAGCATAAAGTATGATACACAACTTGCTGAACATTGCTCCGCTTGCACCATGTAGGCAGCAGACTGAAAGACATAAAAGTATTGAAGATTAGTGGAAGTTAGTCTATTGGTTTTTTCAATGCTGTGATACATATCACAACCCCTATAACTCGGAAAGAGTAATCTTTTCAGAGGAAGCCGGGATATACAGAATTGTCAGATGTTCTTAACATTTAATCACACCAAATTATAATTCATAATTCTTCATTTTTCACTCTTCACTCTTCATTTATAATTCTTCATTCTTAATTTCTCATGTGGTTTATAGTCAAGACAAACACATTCTCTGAGCAGAAATCAATCGATTTGTTGTGCGAAAAGCATAAGGAGATAATCGCAGATTTCTATTTCCCGTTAGGAAGAAGAATCTACAAGAATGAAAACGGAGAAGAAAAAGTCCGTTTCACTCCTGTTTTGTAGGGGTTGTTCTTTATCAGAGTAAAAGATGAGAAGAGTCTGCAGAGAATCCTTTCCGAATACGGCTACTTCATGTATAAGGGCGTTGACTATGCTGCGAAAAGCTCAGAAGTCATTGAGCGTACCTTCTTTACCAAAGCACATCTCCTTTGTGCCGACAGTAAGTCGCTGACATTGGATGAAATAGTAAAACAGGCGAGGATTCCGGATGACGACATGGAGCGTTTCATCTATTACAACGATAAGATAGGAGAGGGTATCGAAGGATTGAGTATCGTTGACAAGCGATACGATGACCTTATCTTGGTGAACGATACCGTACGTATCCTTAGCGGTCCGATGTCTGGATGGGTAGGTGTTGTCAAACAAATAAAGAATAAAGGAAGAAAAGACCGCCATCTCCTTGTGCGCTTTGGAAACAACCGTTGCCTCAATATCTCCAATATCCGCCAATACGACATGCAGATCGAGCATGAGGCAACAAAAGGGGATAAGTCTAAAACTATTGGAGTGTGGCGTGCCATAGATCAGATGGTTGGTTATTTGCAAGCAAAAGACCCGTCAAGGAATGCCTCTGAAACATTACGGAAACTTTTTACTGATTATCATAAGAAACAGTCGGTATATCGTGGTTCACGTTCCTCTGATACCGCATACGGCAAGAAGAATAAAGACGCTAAATTAGTCCGACGGGAAGAAATCCTTGCCAACATCGATGAATCGATGCAGAATAATTTCTGTATACTCGCCAATTTCTTCCGTGCCGAAGGGGAAACGCTCGAAAAAGGACTTAACGAACTGATTCCGGATACAATCCTCCGTCCGTTCCTTACTCCTACTTCCGGTGCTCCTATCTCCGAAGACAGCGACTATGCCGTGTTGTGTCATGACGGAATAATAGAGCTAATCCGTCGTTGCAACCTCCGGCAATTCTTCCGTGGCAAGGAGTATGAAGCAGACAAATACGAACCAGTCTTCGACGAAGATTATGAGTATTATGCTCACTTCGCACTAATTCAAACGGAAAGTGGCAGCGTAAGGGCAATCTGCTCATGGGGCGGATTCTACGACTATTATGCTTCATTGAACGACGATGAACGAAATAAGTTCCACGCAGATTTGGAGTCTAAGAAATATCCACTCTTGCTGTCGCTGCTCACCCAGAGTGAATATAAGTTTGAAAAGGTCAGTGGTATTGGTGGCTTCTCATTAGGAACAGACATCGTTTATACAGATGATATAGAAGAATTAGGGAGAAGAGCAAACGAATACTTCGCTCTTCATGCCTCCCTCTTCTCTCAACTCTCTGCAGCAGCCGTAGAGGTGTGGCAGGGAGCACGCCTCTTGGTGTGGCGCCAGTTCCTTCAGCGGTATGTCCTGCTTCATAAAGTACCTGTCGTTGACCAACCTCTCGTTATCTCCCAAGATGCGAAATTAGAAGAAGCTTTCGTAAAGGTCTCCGGCACCCCCGATATCGTCAAGTTGAGTCAGACCCTTGAAGAGGTGAAGGAAAGTGTAGAAGAGTATTTGGAAAGAGGAAAATTGACATCTGCGGTGTTCCATCTCCTCTCAGCCTCCTTGGTATTCTCATCCCATTTCGCCCAGGACGAGTTATACAATTATATCAGTGATACGTTCAACCCCGACAAGACCTTAACAAGCTTGTTCGATGGAATAATAAATTATATAAGAACGCAAGGCAGTAGCCCTTCAATCATTAGATACCTGCATAAGGGCATAGCCGAATTACAGATGCAAGACTCGTGGACATACTTCAAGTTCCCGTCCTACCTAAAGCAATCGAAAGCTGTAGAAAAGATATTGAGCAAAACAGCAAAATCCGTGTCATCAGTTTTCATCCGCGGATAATTTTTCTTCCGCAGAACTTAAACGGAATAAGATCCGTGTTAATTCGTGAATTGAAAATCTGCGGCCGAAGGGAAAGCCAAATCCGTTGGAGATTCCTCCGACTAAATTTCCGTCTATATTCCGTCTAAATTCCGCGGAAAATAAAAATCCGTGTCAATCAGTAGTTAAATGTACCTCAAATCCGCAACTAAGCCCTTCAACGTCCTTCTTGCGTGTACACGTCCCCTCATTACTGAATTAGCAGATAAATTGAGGCTGAGACACCCACTTCTGCCTATAATATCCCCTTACCCCACAATGCGACTTGAGGCAATACGCAGTATCATACCCATAAGTTGTAGGCGTTATCCAAAATCTGTCTGGAACACATCTGCGTAAGCATTGTTATAGGTATAGATATTCAGCACATACCGCCTTGATGTCCTGATCCACTTGGCTGGTACAGAGACAAACCTGAAGACAAACGCTTTTATGCGACTCGTAGCCTTGAGTCCGAACCTCTTTACGTCAAGTCTGTGGATAATGGCCTTGTAGAAGTTACGGATAAGTGCTGTAAGAAGAAGGAACACAGTGTTCTCTGCCATGAAGGATTTGGGCAATCTGTCCCACCCGAAACCATTGTTCATATCATCGAAGATAC
>DAIOXG010000088.1:0-8906 GCA_036758085.1 Prevotella sp.
ATAGATGAAGTGCAGCCGGAACTTGCACTCTGGTATTCTCATTAAAGTTAGAATTTCCCATAAATATCTGATTTTGTCAATGCTATTTTTGACTATACTTAAATATAGTCAATATATTGCTTATAATGCAAATATATAAATTTATAACGAGAAACGAGAAGGATTAAACCAATCATTAACAAGATATAACGATTAAGCATGCTCTATAGTTGTTACAAAAAAATCAAAATTCCTTCACCGCGGATATAAGTTACTGACTATATGCTTTTTACGGTGAAGGATTTTTTATTTCTCCTCATTCTTGAGTTTCATCAGAATGTTCACCATGACATTTCTTTTGCTAATGTTGTCTCTGCTTCTTTATAGACAAAAGACTGTTGCTGTAAATGATTGGTCCATTCATTTCCTTTGTTGCAAAGCCACATGACTTTCCAAACGTGGCAAAAAACATGACTTTCCGGAAGTGGCAAAAAAACTAAACTTATGAATGCTTTCAATCCAACTTTTTAACCACAATCAGATCTGCCGGCAACCAGTCTATGGAGAAGAGTTCTTCCTTAGAGAGCCAACGGGACGATTCTGCTTCTATAAGTGTTGGCTTGCCTGATGATATGTGGCAAAGATAACAATACATGTGGAGATGGAAATTGGGATAGTCGTAGTCAACGGTAACAAGTTGTTTGCCTACCGTTATCTCGACATCCAGTTCTTCTTTAATCTCACGATGCAGAGCCTCTTCTGGGGTTTCGCCGGGTTCAATCTTTCCGCCAGGAAACTCCCACCAGTCTTTGAATTCGCCATACCCTCGCTGAGTGGCGAAATATTTGCCGTCATTACAGATTATTGCCGCTACTACATTTATTGTTTTCATATCCGCTCTCCTCTATACTGCATTTATAAACCGTGCCATTGCCGGTTTTTCCAACTGCCACTCTATGTTCATCGGGAAATTGCCGTGGGAACTGATGTAGTCAACAAGTCCCATACAGTAGTACGGACTGGTATTGCCGAAACCATCTTTTTTATCTTCCCTGACAAACAAGATGAAACGCCTGCCGTTAGACGTTTGATTGACGTAGCGTGCTCCGTTATTGGTATGCGACATTGTATTCTGCGACTGCCAGTGGAAGCGGCTTTCGCTGATGAAATAGTCATTATACTGAGTTGTTGGGGAGAAATCCTTTTCCGACTTGTTGAGGGTTACAAAGAACAGTTCTACGTTTTTCTCCTCAATTGAAAATGCTCCCGATGCAGCACCTTGCATTTTCTTGTCGGCTGTCTGACGACCGAAGAGGGCGAAGATTTCCTCCTTAGTATAGCAGCCATACAGTTCCAGTCCGGCGGAAATACCGGCATCCATCCTGAAGGTCTTGAATTCGAGATTCTCCTGTAAATAGTCTGTCAGCTCTATTATCTCCTGTTTAAACGACGGATAGTGCTCCACAAGATGAAGAGCCTCATACATATCAGAATATCCGAGTTTGCCGATACGGTCTTGGAACAAAGCGTAATAAAGCATCACAGCAAACTGTTCATTAGCTTGTTTCTCTCTCTTTCCAATGGATTTATCAGTAACGACACGACATCCGTTTTTTATAAAATTACGGATAAAGCGGATAAACGCCATGGAGTTTATATGAACGAGGTTTCCCATACCTTTCACCAGGCGCTTCACAACGGCATCTTCTTGAAGCGGAGCGCATTTGCCGGCTTCGCATTTTAGAGAAGTCCAACATCTACCGCCTTTATATATCAATCGTATATCCTGTCCGCAATTGCTGACAAACTGCGAAAGTGTAGGCACAGAATCGTATGCCATGAGTTCACGAACAAGACGTCGGGAATTGTATATCGCACTATGTATATTCTCGAGGATGTATTTTTTTGCCTTCCGTTCCATAAAAATGGAACAGCCGTGAGGAAGAAGTGTGAAGCCATTTTTCACCTGTTCCTCGATATTGCGGTCTTTGCGAATGCAAAGTGCACGGAAGCGGCTTGTAAAATCATACTGACGGTTCACCTGTGCCACGAAATCGAGAACAGTAAGGAAGTCCTTTCCTTCGCTAAGTCGCAATCCTCGTCCGAGCTGTTGCAGGAATATGGTAAGACTGTCGGTAGGCCGGAGGAAAAGCACTGTATCAACTTCGGGAATGTCAACACCCTCGTTGAATATATCCACCACACACAGATAGTTTATCTTTCCGCATGCCAGCTCGCGGTTCACTCGAATACGTTCCTCGGCATTAGTCTCTGATGTAAGCGCCGCAGCCTTCAGTCCATACCGTGAGAACTGCTCCGCCATGAAAGCAGCATGGCGCTTGTCGGAGCAGAAGCAAAGGGCATGACATTTAGTCTCGTCGGGCAGATATTCGCGAAGCTTGCTGATTATCAATCCAGTGCGTTCGAAATTGCAAAGGCGGTCGGTAAGTTTTGATATTACATACTTGCCGTTTGCCCAGAGTTCATTTCCTGATATGTCAAGAGGATCGGAAATGCACAGATACTGAAACGGAGTGAGCAATCCCTCGTCGAGAGCCTGCGGCAGACGAATCTCTGCACTTATCTTTCCGCCGAAATCAGGCAGCAAACTTCTGCCGTCCATACGTTCAGGCGTGGCGGTAAGTCCGAGAAGCACCTTCGACTTGAACTCATCCACTATTACTCTATAGCTTGCCGCAGCAGCATGGTGAGCCTCATCAAGAATGATATAGTCGTAATAATCAAGACCTTGCTGACGGAAGATGTCCATATTGCTATTTAGGGTGGCAACAGAAACGAACAGATGCTCGAGAGAATCTTCCGGCTTGTACTTGCCGACCCACAGTTCACCGAAATTGGCATCGCCGAGCACACTGCGGAAGGTACGCAACGACTGCTTCAGTATCTCCTCGCGGTGTACCACGAACAGCAGTCTGTCATGCTGCGGATTATTCTTTCGGAACCGCTTATAGTCGAAAGCCGAGACAACGGTTTTACCAGTACCTGTAGCAGCAACGACGAGATTACGAAACAGTGCATTTTCGTCACGTTCCACCTGCAGTTTGTCGAGAATCATCTTTTGGTGGGGCAAGAGCTGGTAGCGAGTGTACAATTCCATAGCATTGTCTTTGCCCTGATTTCTCTGCAACGACAATTCTTTTTGGAATTTCTCTATTCCGCCCAAACGGAAATCTTCGAAGTTCTCGCTGTTCCAATATCTTTCGAATGTTGCAAGTGCGGATTTTATGATATGCGGATTCTCCACGTTAGTAACACGGATATTCCATTCCAGTCCGTCGGTCTGGGCAGAATGAGAAAGGTTTGACGACCCGATATAGGCAGTGCTGAAACCTGAGTTCCTAACAAAAATATAAGATTTTGCATGCAGCCGTTCTATCTTGGTGTTATATGATATCCTTATCTCTGTGTTTGGGAGTTGCGAGAGCTGTTCTACGGCTTTTGCCTCGGTCACTCCACAGTAGGTTGTCGTTATAATTCTGAGCGAGTGTACTTCCTGTTTACAGAAATCGCGCAATTGGTCGAGCATCATTCTTATTCCCGACATACGCAGGAAGGAAACGATAATACAAATTTGGTCAGCCGATGCTATATCGCGCATAATCTCTGTGCCGAGCGATAGCCCCGACTGTCCTCCAGTAAAAAGATTGCTCACACGAAATCCCGACAGAGGCCGCACAAGAGCTTTGTTTGTAGCTTTCATCTCAGCACTCTTTTGAGAGTTTATTACAGCCGAAAGCAAACGTGGTGCTTCTGCAAGCATATCCTTGTCATCAACATCAGCCGATTCAAGTATTTGGTTAGTCAGTTCTATCTTTTCTTCAACAGGAACATCCTTGTCTTCCAACTTTTTCCTTATCGTATCAGCAAGAAAATCGGCAAGCAATTTAGACGACTCGGCAGAGTCAATATCTTCTGTTTTACAGACATAGCCATATTCTTCCGTTTGGTGCATATCGTTTGACAGTCTGCCTGTTATCAGATTCTCGTATATTCCTTCCTTAAGTTTCATGCATAATCATTCATTTATATATTCCCGAATTTCGTCTATAGATTTTCCTGTTGCTTGAGCTATAGATTCTATAGGAAGGCCATTATCCAACATCATCTGAATCATTGTCTTTATCTGATTCTTCTGCTCATAGATCTGATTCTTCTGCTCAGAGATCTGATTCTTCTGCTCAGAGATTTGGTTCTTCTGCTCGGAGATTTGGTTCTTCTGCTCGGAGATTTGGTTCTTCTGCTCGGAGATCTGATTCTTCTGCTCGGAGATAATCTTGTTCTGTTTCATCACCTGAGTATCGCGGGCCTCAATAGCAGAATAATACTCATCCTCATCATTCATCTCCTGACGAACCTCCGCCGTCATTGCCGCCATACCCAAACGATGAATAAGACGCATCATGTCTGGGTCATCATTGTATTCTTCAGCATCAAGACAGACTATCTGCTGATTTTTCGCATCTCTTTGGGATTGGTCAAACACGCTGAGAACTTTGTCCAGTCTGTTGTTTATCTGACCGTGAAGCAAAGGTATCTGAACGATGATACTGTCGTGGGTCAAACTGCTTATAAACGGATCATCCATACCGTTCACCACTTCATTACCGTCATAATCCAATGTCTTATGGTCAACATACACCACAGATTTGTTTATGTTCCCCACACGATGACCGAGCAAATACACGGCAATCATAGGCACGGCATATTTCTGCACATCACCTTCTTTCACCATATTTTCCTCTGCATTATACTGTGCGGCGAGATAACGACGGAAGCGCAATGTCTCTGTATCAAGCCATGTTTTCTGCAACTCTATCAATATCAGTCGCACACTGCCGTCGTCTTCCTTCACCCTTGCGGCAAAGTCTATTCGGAACATAGAGATATTGTCGCGAGTAACATTGGGATGCTCATGCCGACGCATCTCAACACTGAGGATTTCTTTCTTGAGCAATGCCGAAAGAACTGTTTTGGCGATACGCTCGTCTTCCATAAGGAATTTGAACACTGAATCGTATATTGGATTTGCTACAGAATAATATTTCATAACCGTATATTTATATTTCCGTCGCTAAAGTAATGCATTTTTTCTTAACGGGCAAATCTTTTACTATAAATAGGCAATAATATCTGTTTGCATCCAACATTCCCCTATCCACAACATGCTTTCCGGTAATAAATATTGTTAATATACAATATTCTATTAGAGCATTCGGATTCTTTTCGCTAAATTTGCATCAATTCTAAAAAACTTCTAACGTTTTTCTATAACGCATATTATCAACAACTATGAAACAAAACTTTTTTCTAACGCTGGCTGCTGCAGCCATCGCCATGAACGGAATGGCGGCTGGCAAGAACAGACAGGCTGTTAAAGTTACCGTGCCGACCTATACGGAGTGGCACAACCTGCAGGTGAACGCAATAAAACGATTGCCTCTGCACACTGATTTCTTTTCTTTTGCTCCAGGCGAGACTAATGCACTCACATCGAGCGTGCTCGACAAATCGAAGAGCAAGAATTTTCTGTCGCTCGACGGCATGTGGAAATTCAAATGGGTGGAGAATGCCGACCAAAGACCGACAGACTTCTACAAAACTGATATTGACGACTCTCAGTGGAAGGAGATGTCTGTGCCGGGCAACTGGGAACTTAACGGTTTCGGCGATCCTGAATACGTAAACACTGGCTTTGGATGGCGAGGACATTTCAACGAGCAGCCACCGGCTGTGCCGACCAAAGACAATCACGTGGGGTCTTACAGAAGAGTTATCGACATTCCGGCAGACTGGGACGGCAAACAGGTTATAGCGCATTTCGGCAGCGTTACATCCAACATCTATCTTTATGTGAACGGACGGTTTGCCGGATATGCCGAAGACAGCAAGGTGGCTGCAGAGTTCGACATCACGCCGTATCTGAAGAAAGGCAAGAACCTTATTGCTTTCCAAACATTCAGATGGTGTGACGGTTCTTGGTGTGAAGACCAGGACTTCTGGCGACTGAGCGGTGTGGCACGCGAGAATTATCTCTATGCCCGCAACAAAAACACTCACCTTGATGACATAAGAGTGGTGGGCGATCTCGACAACCAATACCGCGACGGTATTCTGCGACTGAAACCTACTTTCTCTGTCGGAAAATCGAAGAAGACCAGCAATAATGTGGAGATGGAATATTCCCTGTATGATGCCGACGGCAAGAAACTCAACTGCGTGCCGCGCAGAGAGGCTTCGGGCGATATTGTGATGCTTGTAGACAATCCTCACAAATGGACTGCCGAGACTCCTTATTTATATACGCTGATGATAAAGGTGAAGATTCTTGACAAGGTGATTGAAGAAGTGCCGGTTAAAGTTGGCTTCCGCAAGGTGGAGATAAAGAACAAGCAGTTTCTCGTGAACGGACAACCCGTGCTCATCAAGGGTGCCGACCGCCACGAAATGGATCCTGATGCCGGCTATGCCGTTAGCTTGGAGCGCATGATACAGGACATCAAGATTATGAAGCGGCTGAACATCAATGCCGTGCGCACATGCCACTATCCCGACGATCCGCGGTGGTATGAACTGTGCGACAAATATGGCATTTATCTTGTTGCCGAAGCTAATCAGGAAAGCCACGGCTTTGGCTACGGCAAGGATGCGGCTGCAAAGAAGCCGATATTTGCAAAACAGATTCTGGAGCGCAACCAGCACAACGTGTCGATGTACTTCAACCACCCGTCGGTCGTTACATGGAGCCTTGGCAACGAGACCGTGATGGGCGACAACTTCCTTCAGGCATACAAATGGATAAAGGGACAGGACGAGAGTAGACCGGTGCAGTATGAACAGGCTGGCAAGGGCGAAGGAACTGATATCTTCTGTCCGATGTATTACCCGGTAGACCTCTGCGAGAAGTATTGCAAGGATGAGACTAACACAAAGCCTCTTATCCAGTGTGAGTATAACCATACGATGGGCAATTCTGGCGGAAACCTGAAAGAATATTGGGACTTGGTGAGAAAATATCCTATCTATCAAGGCGGTTTCGACTGGGACTTCGTCGACCAGGCTCTTCACCGCCATCCGGTGAAGCCGATGAGCATCGACGGTGAGAATATGTCTTACTCTCAGCTGCGCAAGATTGAATACACCTATGGTGGCGACTATAATAAATATGATGCCAGCGACAACAACTTCAACTGCAACGGTATCATAGGTCCTGACCGACAGCTTAACCCTCATGCCTACGAACTGGCTTACCAGTATCAGGACATATGGACCACGATGAAGGATGCAGCTAAAGGCATAGTTGAGGTGAAGAACGAATACTTCTTCCGCAACCTCGACAATTATGCATTAGCCTGGAGCCTGCTCGTTGACGGAGTGGAGACTCAGAACGGTACTATTGCCGACATCAACGTCGGACCGCAGGAGGTAAAGGACTTCAAGATACCATATAGTCTGAACAACACCGCCGGTAAGGAAGTGTTGCTCAACATCGACTTCCGTCTGAAGAAGGCTGAACCGCTGATGCAGGCAGGACAGATTGTGGCTTACTCGCAGTTGCCTGTTGCTGTCAAGAACGAGACTGTTGCTTCAGCCATCGACGCTACCGGCAAGAGAGTGAAGATAAAGATTGACGAAAAGAACGAAAAAGCTATCTCCGTTGTATCGCCAGCCTTGCAGCTGACTGTTGACCGCTCTACTGGACTTATCTCATCATACCGTTTCGACGGAAAGGAGATTCTCGGCGAGGGCGGAACGCTGAAACCGAACTTCTGGCGTGCCGCTACCGACAACGATATGGGTGCCGGCTTGCAGAAGAAATACAAGGCTTGGAAGAACCCGGAACTGCGTCTCGCCAATATCAACGTGAGACAGTTGAAGAAGACGAACCTCGTGGAGATTACTTCCAACTATAATCTCATCGGCGTTAATGCCGGACTGGTTATCACTTATCTCATTGACGGCAAGACGGGCGAGATTGAAGTAACGGAGAATCTCTCTACGTCAGACACGGCAAAGGTTAGCGACATGTATCGTTTCGGAATGCTTATGCAGTTGCCTTATGCAATGAGCCAAAGCAAATACTACGGTCGCGGACCGATAGAGAACTACTCCGACCGCAACGAGTGTATGCGTTTGGGCATATACAGTCAGGATGCCAAGGAGCAGTATTTCCCGTATATCCGTCCGCAGGAGTCTGGCACGAAGAGCGACATCCGTTGGTGGCAGCAGACCGGTGCCGACGGCTTCGGAATAAGCATCGACAGCAACAAACCGTTCTATGCTAGCGCCATCCACTTTGACACTGAGGAGCTTGACGACGGCGACAACAAGGAGCAGCGCCACAGCACGGAACTGAAGGAATCGAAGTTTACCAACCTCTTCCTCGACAGCGAGCACCTGGGTGTAGGCGGCACAAACTCATGGGGAGCAAAACCGCTCGACAAATATCTCGTGAAGTATGGCGACAAGGTGTTTAAGTTTACTATCACACCTCTTGGCAAATAAGATATGGATATAAAATAAATATCCTCTGCCAATCATTAAATATAGATTAAGGCTCGTATCAATTGCAGAAAGCTATTTGATACGAGCCTTAATTTTTTTCATTTTAGATATATATCTATTGGTGCTGCTTTGGTGAAACGACAAGCGATGCACCGATGCTCACCGCCAGCACGCCTATGATAAACACGAGCGACGACACGGCGTCTATCTCGAAGTATTTGTGTATGAGCATCTTCACTCCGATAAACACGAGCAGCACGCATACGCCGAGTTTCAGGTAGCGGAAACGGTCGGCTATTGCTGCCAGGAGGAAGAACATGGCGCGCAGACCGAGGATGGCGAAGATGTTTGAGAAGAACACCACATACGGGTCGAGCGACACGGAGAATACCGCCGGGATGCTG
>DAIOXG010000089.1:0-8873 GCA_036758085.1 Prevotella sp.
ATAAGACTTAGTCCTTGCTATTTCTTCTTTGAATGTATTTATAAAATTGTTGTCTATTGTTGTGTTTTCTACGGATATAATTTTTCCGGTTATATTTTTCTCGCCTGTTTCCTTATTTATTCTGATATCAGCAACGCTAATAAAATTTCCGTCGCTTGCAGGATTTAGACAGACTACCTCGCTGCCATTTTCTCTTTTCAGTTTTTCACAATGTACTATATGGTCGTGGCCAAATAATATAAGGTCAATATTATCAAGCTTCTCTGCAATCTCCTTAACACAGTTTTCTTTGATGTTTCCAGGGCATAGTCCTCCATTCCATCCTGAATGGAATAGTCCGATAGTTATATCCGGTTTTTCTTTTTTTATGATATCATTCAATAGGCTCTTTGTTGTTTTTATGATATCAGTAAAATTCATGCCATTCCATAATTCTTCTCCGAGCCAGTATGGTATTGCTGGCGTAATCATTCCAACGATTGCAATTTTTATTCCTTCTCGCTTTATTATATGATATGGGGTAAAATAGCTTTTTCCGTCTTTTGTGCTGACAGCATTCGCTCCTAATATCGGGCATGATACTCTTTTGGTGAAGTCGTCATATACTGTTTTCCCCATTTCTATATCGTGATTGCCGATAGCCATGCAGTCATATCTCATGTAATTTGCAACTTCTATTGCAGTATTTTGCTTTAACGGTTTAAAGAAAATGTCGTAGTCGCATGTAGGCTGTCCTTCCATGAAGTCTCCAGAATCAAGAAGAATTAGGTTATTTCCATACTTTCTTCTCATTTCTGTTAAATAGGTTGATATTCTGGATAAAGAACCGGTTGCTTTCTCCCGGTGTACGAAGTCGTATGGGAAAAAGCAACCGTGAATGTCGCTTGTATGTATAATTCTTAAATTTACAGTCTGCACCTTATGATGTTGATACTTTTTATCCTATCTTTATGAGTTGCAAATTCGAAATTTTGCTATTCTTGTCGATATGGCCCTTTACTTTATATTGGTTGAATTTATTGCCTGCATCGTTTGTCGTTACAGATTCATCAACTGTAAACTCCACGTCATATTCGTAAGTATTGTCACCATTGTCAGTCTTCTTTATGTTATAGTCGTTATTCGGTCTCCATGTCATAGTGCTTACGTCGTCTTTATAGAGCTTGTGTAAGAACGAAATAACGTCTTGCTTTGTTGCGTTCGGGTTTGTCAAGAAATGCAGTTCGCTGCTAACTGTAGAAGTCAGTCCCATTTCATCATTGTTATTGATGCTGGTAAAGAATTGTTTGAATACGCCGCTCACTTGTTTCTTATCCATGTCGTTAACTGTTGTCGCATCAAGCTTGTCTAATTTCTCTTGTGCATCAACGGCATGTTCTCCATCGCTATGTTCTGTAAGATAGCTTTGGTATGCCTCTGGTGTATTCATACGTGAGCATGTTGCCCAGTCAATAGAATCAATTTTATGAAGGGCTTCCGTTCTGTGTAATGAGTTCGGATGACTGTCAAGATACTGTTGTAAGGCAGATTTTGAGTTGCTTAACACTGCATTTGTCCATTCCGAATCGTTCTGTCTTAGAATGTCGAGATGTGCCTGTATTGAGTCTATATGCTCTTGTGGCGCATCCTTGAAACTGTCGAGATAGTCCTGGAGCACTGCCGGGTCATTGCTTTGCATTGCATTGAGATATGCTGTTTGCTCGTCGCCATGTAGACTGTTCATGCTGTTTGCATACCAAAGCCCACCGGCTAATATTACAACGGCAGCAATAATAATGGCGATAATTTTGTTCTTGCTGCTCTTTTTCTTTTCTGTTTCGGAATTTGTTGTCGTATTGTTGGTATTAGTTGTTGCCTTCTCCGTGTTTGCAGTCACAGCATTGCTACTTGTTGAGTTTGGTGACTGATTACAAACGGGGCATAAGGCTTGCCCTTTCAGGTAAACATTGCCGCAGTGAGGGCATTTGATTATATTCCCACTTATTCTGACACCGCAGACAGGGCAAGTTTCAGCCTTGTCGCTGATTTGGTGTCCACATTCTGGACATTTTATTATTGCCATAATTCTAATCTTGTTTTTATATCTTAATTTTTGAATTTTTTCAATCTTTGAATCTTTCAGCCTTCCAATTTTTTAATCTTTCAGTTTTTCCATTTTAATGGTGTCTGAATCTTATTTCCCGCATGCTGTGCCGTCCCATAAATCGGCTTTTGTCAACGTATGCGTTAATTCCATTGATTCTTCCTTTTGCTGTATATTGCCACATGTCATAGTCTCTATTGTCTTCAAGCTTTGGCGTTCTTGTGGAATATTGGGCAATCATCAGTTTATAACCGTCAATCTTCCCCTTTAGATGTTTGTTATAGAAATTGGTTCCTGTATACAACAGAGGCTTTTGTCTGTATTCCACTTCAACGAGCTTTAGAAATTTAAACAGAGAGTCGCAGAATTCTTCAGTTCCAAGTCCGCTTGTTGTTTCAATGTCAATCATAGGCAACAAATCTTGATCTCCAGGACGGCATTGCGACATGAAGTTATTGAGTTGCATTTGTAGATCAACCTTTGGACGGAAGAAGTGGTACGATCCAACTTTCAGTCCGTATCTATGTGCCAATTCTATATTTTTCTTGTATGTAGGGTCAATTCTTGTTCCACCCTCAGTTGCTTTTAGGTATACGTATGCCATCTTGCTATTGTCGCCAACGGCTTCCCAAAAGACTTCTCCCTGATAGTGACTGAGGTCGATGCCGTGTATATGTCGGCATGTGTCCTCACATTGTACGTATGAGTTTGTTTGCTGAGCTTTAGAACATAAGCAAATAATAGTCAGAATGACGGATGTAAATAGTCTGATTTTTAGATATTGTTTCATAATTTGCAAAGTTACAACAAAATATTAAAAAACGACAATGTTGTTTGATTTATGAGCAAATCTTATATTTTTTTATAGATACATGCTTATTCCTCGATGTCCGCAAGACTTCTGCTTGTTATATATATAGCTTTGCAGAAAGCTTCCGAGCGAGTGTATCTGTAGTATTTTATGCAATTCCGAATACTGTATTTACTGAAGCTGCGTGAGCGTTTGTTCATTTTGTATACTCTTTCCATCGAGTCGTTAGCCAGAGAGGAGGCTTTTTTTTCGAATTTCCTGATATATGGAAATTCGTCTTGCTCAAAGTTGAATAACTTTATCAGTACGCTGGCTTGTAGAGCTGCCATCCTTTTCAGTTTCAGCTTATTTATCCATGATTCTACTTTTACGAAATCAACATATTGTCCTTTGTTTCTCAGAAAGAGTCCTATTTCTATAATTCCACGGAGTCTTATGCCGTATCTCAATATTATATCCGTGTTTTGCACTATAAGAGCAAGAAAGTCAAGCGATGTCTTTGATGTATCGATGCTGTGCCTTTCCTTGTCTACAATATCCTTCAGGACATACTTTTTTACTACGTATGTGAGCTTCAGGGTGTCTATATTTGAAATGTCCATTCCCCGAACCAAGTTGTCGCTGTCGTTAAAGTCGTCGCTCTTTATCTTTTCCCTTAACTTCGTCGGGACATTTGCGTAATTCTCACCGTATAGGGTTACAGTATTTGGGTTGTCGTTGCCATGTCTTTCCATGCCATTTGAAACAAAAGGCGTAATATCTTCATATTCTGCAATTTTTTGCAGAACTCCCCATTTGAATTTGGTCATGGGAATCACATTCTCTTTATTCCCGAATGCCCCTTCAGAGGCAAGTGCTATGAGATTATTCAAAATAGTATTCATCAGCTGAATTTTTTAGGATATCTGATTATTATTGCAATGATTGATATAGCGAATAGCAAGAAAGGGTAGTATAGGTGCTTTATTATAAGTATCGGACTTACCGCACTTAACCCGCATGCCATAAGTATTTGTGCGCCATATGGCAAGATACTTTGCACACAACATGAGAATGTATCAAGTATACTTGCATTCTTTCTGTTGTCAACTCCGTATTTGTCACCAAGGTCTTTGGAAATTTTCCCTACAGTCATAATGGCTATCGTATTGTTTGCTGTGCATACATTAACTATTGCCACGAGCATTCCTATTGCAAGCTCACAACTCCTCTTGCTCTTTACCTTAGTTGTCATGAGCTTGATAATATATTCCAAAGCACCGTTCTCGCTAAGAATCTTCAGCAATCCACCGGCGAGTACTGCTACGACAATAAGATCGCCCATGCTGGCAATTCCGTCGCTCATTGTCTTACACCAGGTGAAAAAGTCACAGTCGCCGTAGAGTAGTCCGATAACTCCCGTTGATATGATTCCGAGTGTCAAGACGACGAGTACGTTGATTTCTGCCAACGAACATCCGATGACGATAAGATACGGAATGATTTTTACATAATTTACGCTTTGTACATTTTCTGGCGTATTTAATTGTCCTCCGATGATGAAGTATATAATAAGAGCAATAATTGCTGTTGGTATTGTTGTATAAGAGTTGACTATGAATTTGTCCCTTTGTTTGCAATGCTGAGTATTCGTTGCCACTATGGTGGTGTCTGAGATAAACGAAAGATTATCGCCAAAGAAGGCACCGCCAACAATGATGGCAACCATGAGTGAAGTGTCGGTTCCTGTAGAGTGGGCAAGACTCGTTGCTATTGGTACAAGGGCAACAATTGTTCCTACGCTTGTTCCTATCGACAGGGATATGAAACATGTTGCGATGAAGAGTCCTGGTATAATCATGTTGTCAGGCAGAATGCTCATTGTCATGTTTACCGTAGCATCTATACATCCAATTTCCTTTGCTGCATTGGCAAACGCTCCGGCTTCAACGAAGATACACAACATAAACATCACATCGTATGCTCCAGCTCCCTGGCAGAATGTCTTTATCCTTTCTTTTAGGGGTTTCCCCTTATATGTTATTATAGCGAATATACATGCGAACAAAAATGCTATTGTTATAGGCATCTTGTAGAAATCGCCTGAAATGACGGATGACAGAAAATATATCGCCACGAAAAATATGAGTGGTGATATCGCCATACATCCATGTTTGTGATTTATTGTCATCTCTGTTATACCCCTTACCTTATTATATATAAGGGCGTGTCAAAATATAAATTATTCTGACACACCCACGAAAAAATCTTTTCCTCTTTATAGAGTTACACCATTTTTGAAGATGGCAATCTCTCTATATCCGTTCTTTTCGTTGCAAGTCTTTTCACCGCTTGCAACGGCAATAACTTTATCTATGAATTTGTCTACAAGCTCCGGCATACTTGTACCTTGAACGAGTTCACCGGCATTGAAGTCAATCCAGTTAGACTTGTTGTTGTACAGATTGCTGTTTGTCGAAATTTTCATTGTTGGGATGAATGTTCCGAAAGGAGTTCCTCGTCCTGTTGTGAAAAGAACAATCTGGCATCCTGCAGCAGCAAGTGCTGTCGAGGCTACAAGGTCGTTGCCTGGGGCGGAAAGAAGGTTCAGTCCGTTAACCTTAAGTCTGTCTCCATATCCTAACACACCACTAACCATGGCGCGTCCACATTTCTGTGTACAGCCAAGAGCTTTGTCTTCAAGAGTGGAAATACCGCCAGCCTTATTGCCTGGTGACGGATTTTCGCCTACAGGTTCACCGTGACTTAGGAAATACTCTTTGAAGTCATTGATAAGATTAACGGTTTCGTTGAACAATTCTGGAGTCTTACATCTGTTCATCAGAATTGTCTCCGCACCAAACATTTCCGGAACCTCAGTAAGTATAGTCGTACCACCTTGTGCTACTACGAAATCGGAGAATTCTCCAACAAGAGGGTTTCCTGTAATTCCGCTGAAGCCATCGCTACCACCACATTTCAGTCCGATGCGCAAGTCGCTTAATTCACAGTCTGTTCGCTTGTCTTCCTTTGCAATGTTGTAAAGTGAACGTAGGATTTTCATTCCTTCCTCGATTTCGTCACCTTTAACATTCTGTGCTACCATGAATTTGATTCTGTCCCTGTCGTAGTCTCCGAGCAGTTCTTCAAATTTGTCCGGCTGGTTGTTCTCACAACCGAGTCCTACAACGAGGACGGCTCCTGCATTAGGATGAAGAACGATGTCTCTTAATACCTTTCTTGTGTTTTCGTGGTCACCGCTTAATTGTGAACATCCGTAGTTGTGGTGCCATGAATGTATAGCGTCGATGCCTTCAAGGTTTGTCTCCTTCTGTAGCATTTCAGCAAGACGGTCGGATATTCCGTTTACACAGCCTACTGTAGGAACAATCCAGATTTCGTTTCTTACACCTACTTCACCATTCTTTCTTCTATATCCCTTGAAAGTACGCTTGTCTTTTTTTATATTAAGAACTTCGTTTACAGGGTGATATTCGTATGTAAGAGTACCTGATAGGTTTGTCTTTAGATTGTTCTCGTTGACCCACTGTCCTGTTACGAGGTCTTCCTTTGAATGACCGATAGGGTAGCCGTATTTGATGATGTCCGTTCCCTTGGGAGCGTCTTTGATCAAGACCTTATGTCCTGCCGGTGTGTCTTGAAGTACTTCGATTTCCTTGCCGTCAACGTTGATTTTCTCGCCTTTCTTGAAAGGTCTTAGACAAACCACTACACTGTCGGCAGGGTTAATTTTGATAAAAGATGATAAATTCATACTGTTATTGTTTTTAATTGTAATTTGTTTACATATATATTAGAGCTGTGTCCTTCTATAGAAGTCCACATTCTCTTTTGATAGCAACTCTATAGGCATGTAGTTGGCTGGATCAACTTTCTTGTGTAACACAATAGCCTTAAACAAACAGTCTATGCAATTGAATCCTTGCATATAGGCATGCTGGGCGATGAGAAATGATACCGAACCTTGTCTTAGGCATTGTGCATTTTTTCCCACCATATCATATCCCATAATCTGTATGTTCCTCCGGTTCGTCTTCAGCAGGAATTCTCCCACTATATGTGCCTTTGAACCAAGTGTGATACAGTTGTGAATGTCAGGATGTAATGTGAAAAATGCTTCAAGTTTCTTGTCGTAGCCTTCCTTATGGTCTTCAGCAGGAATGTCGAGTTCCGTGATTTTGATATTTGGGAAATGTTCGCTCATGTAATGCCTGAATCCCTGTTCGCGGTTTTCCTGCTGCCTACTTGCAACCTTACCGTTCTTCATCTGTTTCAAGAGCATTATTTCCTTGTCGTTTCCGGCAATAAGCATTAAGATCTTTGCAGCGAAGACACCACTGCAAAAAGAATCTTGTCCGAAGAAGGATAGCGGGTTTAGGTCCGGAATGTAAGAGTCAAGAAGAATAAACGGTATGTTTCTTTCGTGCATTACTTCACAAAACTTTTTTGTCGCAGTCATTTCACTCGGCACTACAACAACTCCATTGGGCTGCTTCTCCAAACATTCATGTGCAACTTGAGTGAATGATTTAGAATCAAATCGTTTATAGTAGAGAATCTCCACGTCAATATGGAAATCCCTTCTCATTTCGCATGCCTTTGCTGTTCCTTCTTCTATTTCTTCCCAGTATGTCTCAGAATCGTGTTGCGGAATGATACAGTAAAAGGTATACGACTTGTTGTATGCAAGTGCGCTTGCATACATGTTTGGCTGGTAGTTGATTTCTTTTAAAACCTTTTCTACCTTTTCTCTCGCTTCCTTTGATACGTTCGGGCGATTGTGTAGCACTCTGTCAACAGTTCCCACCGAAACGCCAGACTTTTCAGCAATATCTTTAATTCTGACTTTATCTGCCATATTGTTTCCTATAATCTTAATGATAAAAAGTTTTCCGAATTAGTTATTTTGCAAATTTAGTAAAAAATATGAAAAGCTTAGCATATTTGCGCTCATTTTTATTTAAAACGCTTTTTTTTCGCGTTTTATTTGTGTGATTACAGATAAAATACTAATTTTGTTCACGTTTTTCATGAGGCATAAAATTGATGCATGCTTTTTGCGGCATTTTGTTGAGGCTTCAAAGAATACCGATAAAACAAAAAATTTATCTTAAACAATTAATTTAATAAAACAAAATGGCTAAAGTTGTAACATTGGGCGAGATTATGCTTCGCCTTTCTTCTCCAGGTCAGAAGAGATTTATCCAGAGTGATTCATTTGATGTAGTATATGGCGGTGGTGAGGCTAACGTTGCTGTCAGCGCAGCAAACTATGGGCATGAGGCTTACTTCGTAACAAAGGTTCCTACACACGAGATCGGTCAGTGTGCCGTAAACGCTCTTCGTCGTTATGGCGTACATACTGATTTCATCGCTCGCGGTGGTAATCGTCTTGGTATTTACTTCCTTGAGACTGGTGCTTCAATGCGTCCTTCAAAGGTCGTTTACGACCGTGCCGGTAGCTCAATTGCTGAGGCTGATCCTTCTGATTTCGATTTCGATGCAATCATGGAGGGTGCACAGTGGTTCCATTGGAGTGGAATTACTCCTGCTATCAGCGACAAGGCTGCAGAGTTGACAAAGCTTGCTTGTGAGGCTGCAAAGCGTCATGGCGTTACTGTAAGTTGCGACTTGAACTTCCGCAAGAAATTGTGGACTTCAGAGAAAGCACAGAGCATCATGAAACCATTGATGAAGTATGTTGATGTATGTATCGGCAATGAGGAAGATGCACAGCTCTGTCTCGGTTTCAAGCCAGATGCTGATGTTGAAGGTGGAAAGACTGACGCTGAGGGTTACTATGGAATCTTCAAGGGTATGATGAAGGAATTCGGCTTCAAGTATGTCGTTTCTACATTGCGTGAGTCTTATTCTGCAACACACAATGGCTGGAAGGCTCTTATCTACAACGGCAAGGAGTTCTATCAGAGCAAGCACTATGATATTATGCCTATCATCGACCGTGTAGGTGGTGGTGAC
>DAIOXG010000090.1:0-8872 GCA_036758085.1 Prevotella sp.
GTTAAAAGTGTTTTCAACGGTAGTTAAAAGTGTTTTTAACGGCAGTTAAAACACCTGTGACGCATTCAAACGCTCCGCCGATTCCATAATTTTGCCACTGGAATCAAGAGAAAACAGTCGGCTGTATAATTCCTCTTTCCTGATATACTTCCCCTCTCCCGTCTCCCATAATGGAGGCGGGAAGAATATAAATCATAGAGTCCAGTTAGTCTCCTATATAACTCTATGCTAAATATTTGTCCAGCCAAGAAACAGCCAAGAAACTTTACACTTTCTGAAACTTTGCCTATATAATATAATGTGAAGTGAGTAATTTTTTGTACTTTTGCAAAAATAAAGCAAAACATAGCAGAAAACAATGGCAGAAAACAAAATACCCTTGATGGGACAAACCCTTGACGAACTGAAAGAAACGGCTCGCCAGCTCGGTATGCCGGCATTCACCGGCGGACAGATGGTCAAATGGCTGTATGGCAAAGGGGTAAAGAGCATCGACGAGATGACAAATATCTCCAAGGCTAACCGCGAGAAGATGAAAGAGACATACACTATCGGGTGTATGGAGCCGCTGGATTGCCAAAAGTCGGTAGACGGAACGATAAAATATCTCTTCCCTACGGCAAGCGGAAAATTCGTCGAGACGGTGTATATCCCCGATGGCGACCGCGCCACGCTTTGCGTTTCATCACAGGTGGGATGCAAGATGAATTGCCTGTTCTGTCAGACAGGCAAGCAGGGCTTTGAAGGAAACCTCACGGCGGCAGATATCCTTAATCAGATATATACACTGCCAGAGAGAGAAAAACTCACAAATATCGTATTCATGGGACAGGGAGAGCCGATGGACAATCTCGACAATGTGCTGAAGGTTACGCGCATCATGACAGCCGACTATGGCTTTGCCTGGAGCCCGAAGCGAATTACCGTGAGCAGCGTGGGAGTGAGAAACAAGCTCAAGCGCTTCCTCGACGAGAGCGAATGTCATGTGGCAATCAGCATGCACTCGCCGATACCAGAGCAGCGCGCCATGTTGATGCCGGCAGAAAAAGGAATGTCGATAAAGGATGTCGTGGCACTCATGCATCAGTATGACTTCACTCACCAGCGCCGACTCTCGTTCGAATATATCGTCTTTGGCGGACTCAACGATTCCATGCTGCATGCTCGAGAAATAGTAAAACTCGTGGAGGGACTGGAATGTCGCGTCAATCTAATCCGCTTCCATCAGATACCAAACGTAGACTTGCATGGAGCACCGGAAGAGAAAATGGAGTCGTTTCGCGACTATCTTACCAAACATGGCGTGTTTACAACAATAAGGGCAAGTCGCGGACAGGATATCTGGGCTGCCTGTGGACTGCTTAGCACTAAGAGAATTAGGAATTAGGAATGAGGAATGAGGCTCCTTATAGTCCTCTCAGTTCTCCCATTTCCCCCCCCCCATCCCCAAACAAAATAAAAAACAACAAAACAATGGAAAACAGAAAAATAAGAGTCGCCATAACACATGGCGATACAAACGGAATAGGATACGAAGTTATATTTAAAACCTTTGCCGAACCGGCAATGCTCGAATTGTGCACACCGATAATCTACGGTTCGCCGAAAGTTGCCGCATACCATAGAAATGTTCTCGGGATACAGGCAAATTTCACTATCATCAATAATGTGGAAGATGCTGTAGACGGAAAGGTAAACCTGCTCGCCACTTTCGACGATGAGGTGAAAGTGGATATGGGACAGCCTTCAAAAGAAGCCGGCATGGCTGCGCTGAAAGCTCTCGACAGGGCAATGGCAGACTTTAAGACTGGTGGATATGACGTGCTCGTAACGGCTCCGATAAACAAAAACGATATTCAGAGCGAAGAATTCCACTTCTGCGGACATACGGAATATATTCAAGATAAAGTGGGCGACGGAAAACAGGCCCTCATGATCCTTGCCGGCGAAACGCTGCGAGTGGCTCTCGTTACCACACATCTGCCAATATCACAGGTGGCTCAGGCAATAACAAAAGAGGCAATAACCGAGAAGGCAAGAATTTTCAATGAAGCCCTCAGACGCGACTTCAACGTGGCATCGCCAAGAATCGCCGTGCTGTCGCTCAATCCGCATGCCGGCGACGGAGGGGTTATCGGTATGGAAGAAGAAACAGTTATAAAACCAGCTATACAGGAACTGTCGGACGAGGGAATCGATGTGTTCGGACCTTTCGCTGCCGACGGATTCTTCGGACACGGCTCTTATGATGCCTTCGACGGAGTACTAGCCATGTATCACGATCAGGGACTGGCTCCCTTTAAGACCATCGTGGGAGATGAAGGCGTAAACATTACAGCCGGACTGCCTATCGTGCGCACATCGCCAGACCACGGCACAGCATACGACATTGCAGGACAGGGCATTGCAAACGAAGCATCTTTCAGAAATGCTATTTACAAGGCCATCGACATCTTCCGCAATCGTGAGGCATACGATGAGCCTCTTGCCAATCCTCTCAAAAAACTCTACCACGAGCGTCGAGACGACAGTGAGAAAGTTCGCTTTGCCGTGCCTAAAGCCAAGGTGAGACCAACAGAGAATAACGAATAGCGCTAATGAGCAAGAAATATCAAAACGGATTCTTCATCTTCGGAGTCGTCGTACTGATTATTATGCTCACACAGCTTGACTATGCCGAGGTGTGGAAAGGACTGCAGCGAGCTGGATACTGGTTCCTGGCGGTTGTCGCTATATGGCTTGGACTTTATGCCATCAATACCTTGTCGTGGCTACTGATAATCCGGCAGGGAGGCAAGGGCAAGGATAAAATGCCGTTCAGCTTCGCATGGCTGTATAAAGTTACGGTGTCGGGCTTCGCCCTCAACTATGCCACTCCCGGCGGACTGATGGGTGGAGAGGCATACCGCATAATGGAACTCGCACCGAAAATAGGTACCGAGAGAGCATCATCATCGGTAATACTCTATGTCATGACGCATATATTCAGCCATTTCTGGTTTTGGCTCCTCTCCTCCATACTGTTCGTACTGACAGAGCCGGTGAATGTGGCGACGGGAATAATCCTGCTCTTGACGGTTTGCTTCTGCATGCTCGGAATATGGTTCTTTATAAAAGGATACAAAAAGGGACTTGCTTTCCGGCTGGCATGCTGGCTTAGTCATCTGCCATGGATAGGAAAATGGGCACAGGGGATGATTGATGAACATAAAGAACAACTGGAAACAGTTGACAGGCAGATAGCTGCACTGCACAGGCAGAACCCAAAGACTTTCGTCTCGGCAGTGATCCTCGAAATAGCTTGCCGATTCCTCTCGAGCTTCGAGATAATGTTCGTGCTGCTCGTCATAATGCCCGACGTGAGCTATTCGGCATGCGTCATAATGCTCGCCTTCACGTCGCTCTTTGCCAATCTGCTGTTCTTCATCCCGTTGCAACTCGGCGGAAGAGAGGGAGGCTTCATGATGTCGGCATCGAGCCTCGCCATGACAGCAAGCAACGGAATATTCGTGGCGCTGATTATACGCTTGAGGGAACTTATCTGGACAGCAATAGGACTGCTTCTTATAAAAATGGAGAAGACGGCAAAAGCTATAAAAAAATAAAAAATAAGGGCGAATGGCATAATAGTGGATTTTATTGTGTAATTTTGCCGTGGAATTATGAATACATCCGATCTTCAGAAAATAAAACAACGGTATAATGTCGTGGGAAACTGCGAAGCGTTAAACCATGCGCTGGACATCGCTCTCAAAGTGGCGCCCATCGACCTCTCTGTACTCATTATCGGCGAAAGTGGAGTGGGAAAGGAGATTATTCCGAGGATAATACACGACAATTCTCCAAGAAAAAGGGAGAAATATTTTGCCATCAACTGCGGTTCCATACCAGAGGGCACTATCGACAGCGAACTCTTCGGACATGAGAAGGGGGCTTTTACTGGAGCCGTAGGCGAGAGCGAGGGATATTTCGGAGTGGCAAACAAAGGAACAATCTTCCTTGACGAAGTAGGTGAGCTCCCTCTCGCAACTCAGGCACGCCTCTTGCGTGTGCTGGAGACAGGAGAGTATATACGGGTTGGAGGACAGAAAATAATGAAAACCGACGTGCGCATCGTGGCTGCAACAAACGTGAACATGCGCAAGGCGGTTAGCGAAGGCCGCTTCCGCGAGGACCTGTATTATCGACTGAATACCGTGCCGATACAGATGCCGCCACTTAGGGATAGAGGAGAGGATATACTGTTGCTCTTCAGGCTCTTTGCAATGCAAATGGCTGAAAAATACAATCTGCCAAAGATTTCCCTATCTGACGACGCAAAGCAGATAATGCTGAAATATAAATGGCCGGGAAACGTTAGACAGCTGAAGAATATCACAGAACAGATGTCTGTTCTCTCGCCAGAAAGAGTCCTCTCGGCTGAAACTCTGCTTAATTACATCCCACGCGACCAAGAGTCGACACAGCTAACGACTGTGGGGCAGAAAGCTTCGACGGAACATTCTTACGAGAAGGAAAGGGAAATGCTCTATAAAATCCTATATGAGCTGCGCGGAAATGTGGCGGAACTGAGAAACGAAGTCGACGAACTGAGGAAAAAACTCAATCTGCCGGAGGAAACAAAACGTATCGGACAGATCGACAACAGTTCTACGATGCCTGCAATCCTCGCCCCGCAACAGCATACTATCACTCCACAGAGGGAGCCAAACGTGCAGGATGCCGTGGCAGAGGAGATTTCAGAACCGGAATCGCTCAATCTCGAAAATCTGAGCAGGTATATGCTTGAGAAGGCTCTTGAGAAAAATGGAGGCAACAGAAAAAAAGCAGCACAGGAACTTGGTATATCAGACCGCACGCTGTATAGAAAAATCAAACAGTACGGACTCGACAAGTAGTGCTGCGATTGAATAAATGAATGATAAAGATAGTCTCACTGAGAATGAAATCAAAAAAAGTAAAAAACGTATTTTCTTATATATATAATAAAGGTATATGCGGAGCGCGTATATATAATATTGGTATGTGTGGCATCGTGGCAGTCATCGTTCTTGCCGTTGCCACGGCATGCAGCATATCTTATAAATTCAACGGCGCAAGCATTGACTACACAAAGACCAAGACAATACAGATAAATGACTTCCCGATACGTTCAAGCTATGTGTGGGGACCAATGGCAAGCATCTTCAACAACCAACTGAAGGATGTCTTTGCCAACCATACCCGACTGAGCCAGGTGAAGAGAAACGGCGATCTGAAGGTGGAAGGAGAGATTACACAGTATTCTCAGCGCAATAAGGCGGTTACAGCTCAGGGAGAGTCGGCACAGGTAGAGCTCTCGATGACGGTAAACGTAAGATTTACAAACAACAGCAACCACAGCGAAGACTTCGAAAGACAGTTTACGGCTACTACAACATACGACAGCCGACAGTCGCTGAATTCCGTACAGGAAGAGTGCGTAACACAGATGGTAAAGGATATCACAGACCAAATCTTCAATGCCACCGTGGCTAATTGGTAATTTAAAAACATCGGCAAAATGGACTTAGGGCAATTAATAAAACATCCGGAGCTGCTGGACAAGGAGACGCTTTATGACTTGCGTTCCCTGGTCGCTCTGTACCCATACTATCAGACCGCAAGATTGCTGATGCTGCAAAACCTGTATATATTGCATAGCCCCTCGTTTGATAAAGAACTCAGAAAAGCAGCTCTCTATCTTACCGACAGAAAGATTATCTTTAAACTCGTTGAGGCTGCACATTATAAACTGCGAAATGCAGAAGAGGGAAACAAAAAATATCATACCGCAACAGAGGAAAATAGAACAATATCGCTTATTGACAAGTTTCTCGATACTGTTCCGGAGGATAAAACCGAGGAGGAAAATAAAAATACAACAAAACGTAAACCTACACCTGCCGATGCTGCCGTAGACTACGTATCGTATTTGCTCGAAACCGAAAGTGAGGAGGAGAAAGAACAAAGCGAAAAGGAACCACACCTGAAAGGACAGAGCCTTATCGACAACTTTATAAATAATGAGGGAGGGAAAATCGAACTCACAGAGGCTCCCGACAGTCCGCCAGTTCTCGACGACAGCAAAACGGAAGAAAAAGAAGGCGACGAAGGGGTGTTTACCGAAACTTTAGCCCGAATTTATATAAAACAAGGGCAATATTCGAAGGCTTTGCAAATAATTAAGCGTTTAAATTTGAATTATCCAAAAAAAAATGTTTACTTTGCAGACCAAATACGCTTTTTAGAGAAATTAATAATAAATAATAAATACAAATAACAGAAAGAAAATGTACACATTATTCTTAATTCTTATCGTACTGGCAGCTGTGCTCATGATTGGTATCGTGCTGATCCAGGAATCAAAGGGTGGAGGCTTGGCTTCTAACTTCTCTTCATCTAACCAGATTATGGGTGTGCGCAAGACTACAGACTTCATCGAGAAGGCTACATGGGGATTGGCTATCGCAATGGTTGTGTTCAGCGTGGTTTGTGCTTATACCGCACCGGATGCTTCTGCTTCACAGAGCGTGATGGAGAATGCTACTGAAGCTCCACAGGCTAATCCTAACAATCTGCCAGGTTTCGGAGCCGGACAGAAGGCTGCTCCTGCTCAGCAGGGTGCTCAGAAAGCTACTCCAAAACCAGCTTCTGCACCTGCAAACTAAAAAAATGCAAAAAAATACGTGATTTGTTTGGTAGTTTCAAATAAATCACGTACCTTTGCACTCGCTTTGAAACAGTAAGCATTTACATGGTGGCCGTAGTTCAGTTGGTTAGAGCGTCAGATTGTGGTTCTGAATGTCGTGGGTTCGAGTCCCACCTGCCACCCAACCATTAAAAAAAGGAAACTCAATATTTGAGTTTCCTTTTTTTAATTTCACCCACATTGTGACACATGTACGGCACACGATAGTCGGCACCTTTCAAGCGTAGCGTCACATTATTAATATCTACCAGCCCTACATTGCGGAAATACATTCCCCAACACGGGAACACCGGCCACTCGCTTGTAGAACGTCCTTCAAACCAAGCAGGCAGATTAGGGTCGTCAATGCCGTCAAACTCCAAGTCGCAACGACGCATCACGACCTTATCCGTAGGTGCATTGCCCCAACTTTTTACCGACATTGCCATACGTGTAATGCCCCGGGCCACCATATCCTCTACAACAATACGTCCACAGGTATTGTCATCGCTGAGCGTTACACACAAGGGAGTAAGCACCTCGCGCACACGGTTGTGCTTTATCACGATACGGTCCATACGTCCTGGCGCCTTACCCCAACCACCAGGTTCGAGATTGATGGCTGCCTCCGAACGAGTACGGTGCGACGTGATATGCTCGCACTTGCCCGGACCGTAAATGTCGCAATCGGAAATCTCCAATCCAACCGAAGGCATAATCATACGCACGCCATTGCACGACGAGTTCAATACACATTTATTTATAAGCATATTCTGCCAGTAACCACCAGCAATTGCGTCATCGCCGGTATGCATCTCACAACGCACAATCTTCAGATCGCGTCCTCCACGTATATGAATACCGTCCCATCCACCCTCTATGTGCAGATTGCTAAACACCGACTTGTCCACCTTATAGCCTAAGAAAGCATAATTGGCAGAATGCTTTACCGAGAAACCATCAAAGCGCATATTGCTACATCCAGCCATTAATATAGTATGCGGACCACGCATATGTTCCTCGCCAAGTGGATTTCGCACATCAGCTCCGTCTATACACCCTTCACCCTCTATACCAGCATTACTTATACCAACTGCCATAATCATAGCTTTAGACCATTGCGGGTCAGTAGCCGAATTGTAATTGACAGTACCGCGACCGCTCTCATACATCGACAAGTCGTCAGTAGTCTTCAACGATATATAATCGTCCAAGCACGTCGTACCCTTGAGCATGGCTCCACGTTCCAGACGAACAGTCACGCCCGACTTCATATACACAGTTCCGGTAGTAAATACACCGGCAGGCACGGTAACAACTCCCCCGCCCCTACTGCTACATTGCTCTATAGCTCTATTTATTGCGTCGGCATTATTAACCGACTCGTTGTTAGGCACCGCCCCAAACGACATGATGCCAACAACTATCGACAAGAATATATTCATAACAATTGATTTATATCTACAAAGTTAGTACAAATCCAAGAATTTTCAACAAAAACAGAAAAAACTTTCAAAAATATTTGGAGGTTTAAATAAAAAACTATACCTTTGCACTCGCTTTTAAGGAACAACGCTTCCACAAAGCAATAGGGTTTGGCTCCGTAGCTCAACTGAATAGAGCATCTGACTACGGATCAGAAGGTTGCAGGTTTGAATCCTGCCGGAGTCACAAACATATCTAAAGAGGATTTTACGAAAGTAAAGTCCTCTTTTTTTGTTTTTGCCATAGAAGACCATAGCACCCCGCCGTAGCCAGAGCAAGCAATAAGCTTGAGCAATCAATTATCACAACCCAACCGTTTTTCACTACGATTTGTTTATTACTACCGATAGAATTATGTAAAATTGTAATTTTTCTTTCATTTTCTATTGACATAACATTTATTTTTCGTAAATTTGCCGACACTTTATTAAAGCTTTATGTCACGACACGGTGCTGTTACGCCCCGCTGTCGCGCAGTATTGAAAAGCAGACCAAGGAGTCTTGCCCATTCCTCTCTCGTATTGAGGCATGATGCAGAAGCCAGTCTCGCTGCGCCGGCAAGCCACTGCACCGAAACACAATCCGCCTCCTTTGTATGGAGGCATTAACCAAAGAACAAGAAGAATGAAAGTATTGAAATTTGGCGGAACCTCAGTAGGTTCCGTAGAGAGTATTCTC
>DAIOXG010000091.1:0-8788 GCA_036758085.1 Prevotella sp.
AAATTTATCTAAATAAGGTTCAAGTATTTTGAGGCTTTCCTCCAAACGTTCAAATTCATACTGTGAAATCTGCCCTTTAGTATAACATTCAGCCAAGAACAAATATGCTTCTTTCTTCATATCATTTTTTAAATAAGCCTTTGATAATTTATCTATGACAAGAACAGAAGAGTTTTTGACATAGTATTTTTCTAATATCTGAACCCGATAAACGGGAGGAAGAACGCTAAACACAGTTGGAACCCACGAACGCTGTTGATTGCCACCAAATCCATTTATTTCAAAATACGATAAAATGATTTCAAGCGAAAATTTCTTTATAGTTTCTAGGGAATCACTAATATCCTGTTGCGAATAATCTCCCTCTTCACCATTATGTACGCCTTCGTTGCCGATGTTTTTGGCGTTTAAAACATCATCTACGATTTGGGGATTCATAAATTCCTTACATGCATTCAATTTATCATGGAGTTTATACTTTCCCCACTTTTGTTTTGTTTTTGGAGATACTAGTTGAAAAACAATAGAGTCACATATCTTCTCTAAACAAATTCTTACATCTTCTGCACGATGATGAATTTTTTCTGAATCATCATTTGCATACTGATAGTACTTTCTTGATAAAGGTGAAATTAATGGGATATTTAAATTTTCCATACTTAATCTCCAAACAAAAATATACTTGCATTGCACGGTCGTATGAACTTAATAGCAAGATATTTTTTCACTTTTGACCGTTGTACAATCCTACCACATTTATTATAACACCCTTTTGTTTACTTTTCAAGCTCTAATGCGCAACATGTCGAAATCCTGCGCAAATGGTAAGGAAATCTGTATTTATGCCAAAATCCGTAGCTGATGCTTATGCAATTTCACATTATTCTTAATATTGCAAACAAGAAACCATCCGTATGACTTTTATCTCTCTGCTTTCTTTAAATTGATTTGATTACGAAACAACTCCAAATTCATTGAAGTTCTAAAAAATGCAATTATTATTCATCGAATCTTGAAAATCATATGCAACAAAACATCTTTCCGTAAAAAAATCGCCCCTAACACAAGTTAGAGGCGAATTTCACTGCCGGTCGCAATTTGCTGATAAAAAGAATTTCTTTTATAGAAAACGAAAACCATTAAATGAGAAATTGTTGGGAATCGATTACTCGAAAATCACGCTGGTAAAACGCCACAAATTTCCATATGTAATGAATAACAATACCTATCTTAACACAAAATTCAATTCACGCATCATATAAAACAGGTTGTCCGTTTTAACGCTGAAACAATTTGCCACATCTGGAATTTTGGCGTTTTTAGATGGACTTTTGGGAGATATAATTCCAGATGATGTTTCCATTGTTATCAGCGTATAATTTTTAACTGCCGCTGTTGCAATAAGCCATGCATCAGCAACAGTGTTCTTTGACCACTCATCCAAAGCTGATTGCTTGTAGCAACGGTTGGATTTGACATTATTGATTACTTCCGAGTACTTGTAAATAATTGATGTGTCCTTGTAAGTAATCAAGCTTGAAATATTAATTCCACTCAGCCATTTCCATAATTCATCGCTGCCATTTTGAATCTCGTTCATCACCTTATCCAAAATAGCTATCTCACCTGCTTCGATATTCTTTTTCAACTGCTGCCAAAATCCGGGGGCAAAGTCAAAAGGATAGTATGTTTTTTTGGGTTGAATTAATATATTAGAATCAATTAAAAAAACTTCATTGCTCATTGTTTATCACCGCCCTTGATTTGTCAGTCGTTCAAATGTTTTCGAGGTTGTATTTGTGAGCCTGTACGCATCGGTATACAACGTTTTCCCCTCAGCAACACTTGTTGTCAGCATTCGTAAAAATCGTTTATCGATTCTGACAGATAGAGTTTTGTAGTAATCCCCGCCGCTTTTTTTCGCTTTGTCTTTCTTACGCTGTTCGTTAAACATTTTGACGGCATGTTGCGAAATTTCCTCATATAATTCAGAAGAAATCAACTTGTTGTCCAATGCTTTGCGAGCAATTACCGTTGCCCCACATTTAAAATCAGAAGCTAGTTCGGATACCGTTTGTTTCTGGTCGTTGTGCTTAATACTAATTTCCCATTTTTCAACAAATATCGACTGTGGCACGATTATTTCGGCTGCGACAGAGTTACAGATTGTTTCAACCTGACTAACATTTTTACCGATACTATATCTGTCATTGTACAAGTCATTTTCGCCCAGACAAACATGCGCAAATTCGTGTAATAAGGAGAACAGCTTTCCGCCTTTGGAATCATTCCCGTTAACAAAAATTAACGGCGCATAATCATCAACAATTGTGAATGCTCTGAATTCGTCTACATTAAGAGGACGATGCGTATTGGTGCCAACAATGCCGTTTACCATAACAATTATGCCGGATTCGCTTATTGCGTTTCTGATATAATTAAATGGATCACGCCCATTCAAATCTTTTTGCCAATTTGTTTCTATGTTTATTATTTCCCTGATTGCATCGGCAATCTTCGACGCATTTGATTTAAATTTCCCGACATAATTTAATGCATCAAAACCCTCACTGATTAGGTATTCTCTTGTCCAATCTTGAATCATCTCCATATCGTGTATAGTATTCATCAAATCACGGCTTGGATTATTAAATGCAACGCTTTTTATTGTGCGGCACTGGATAATGGATTTGTCCTCAATAGGCGGAGTATCTAAGAAGAAATATCCCAACGGAATTCCTGTTGCACTGCTTACAGCTTCGATCTGATTGAACGTTGGAGACTTCTTTTGCTCCTTCCAATCATTTAGATATTTCACGACTTTTGGAGACAATTCTTCAAGATTCACTTGAGATATTACCCAATTTATCATTGTCGGAGCAACTTTAACCTCAATTTTGTTCATTGCATCCACCTCCCATCTCCCAATATTATATGCCAAAATAAAATGCAAAACACTGCATATATACTACATATATTATAACATTTTGTTTTGGGAATGTCAACTCTAAATCGACCAAATGTATAATCGAGGCAAAATATACAAAATGTCATCTAATTGATAATTGAATTATATTTTGTTGAACCGCCTATTTTTTCATTTTTAGACTAGTGTTAATGAACAATACTAAATGCTTCGCTGTAAGCAATCAACTTATCATCTATGTCGCGATCAAAGAATTATTTTCAATTTAGTCACACCTTAATCTGTTCTACTATTTTCAGAAAATCATTGATATTGTTGACCTGTCTCATTTTTCCTCCTGTAAAAAAGCTTGAGCAGAAAAATAACTTAACACACGATACACTCTACAACCTTGCCAAAGAAATGCTTACAAATCACCTTAAGCCTTATCCCAGGAGCAAAAAGCATTTCCTGCTCGTTCATATCAGAAACCAAATCGACATATACAGCCGGCGTTCCCTTTGGAACATAAACAGTAAACAAGGAACGGTTTTTTAAAGTAGCGTATGGCTGTTCAGCAACAGCTTCTAAAGATAATGTCGTACTAAAGAACCCTTTGTCAATAAGAATAGCGTTCTTTTTCAATGATTTTGAGCCACCCCACTCCAGCATACAACTTATGAGTGGCTTAGGAACATACCTGTAAACAACCATGTCGTCCGGAACTGGATGGGAATTGATTTCGTGAACACTGTCATCAAACATTTCCTTTTTGAAAATGCTATCGCTAAAATCAAATGCATCAATTTCATCACGCCTGGCAAGATTATTAAAAAACATATGTACACCCTGAGTATAGTACCTGAAGAATTCCTCAGCAGGAGTCTGAGACGAGTAATCTTGATTTTGAAGTTCCGGTAGCCAATTTCCATAATTTTTTCTTCCCCAATCCGATGCTTCTTCAAGGGAAAATCTTTTGTATTCGTTATAGTTGGAGTTCGTTCTCGTCACACCCTTATTGCCAATTAACACGTTGAGGAAAGCAATATTCTCGCCTACATACTATTATAATATATTTTTGTACACTTTTCAACCCACCAAAGCGCAAGATGTCAAAATCCTGCGCAACCCGCAACAAAATCTCCCTTTTCGCCAAAATGCGACGCAATAATTTGTGCTATTTCACATCCCCATCGACATCCCCATATCCTCACACTCGCTCTGTTCAAGATTCCCCGCAATCTCGCCCTCGGCTTGCCTCTGCACCAAATCCCGCTCAATTTCGTTCTCAATCAGCCCAATCACAAACTCCTTCTGAGTCAAATTATTGCGCTGCAAGTAGTCCTTGATTTTCCGAAAAAGTTCCTCCGGTATCTGAAAAGCCAGCGTCCGCATATTTCCCATAGATTTTTCCTCCGTAAATTTCGGGTGAAGCTCGTCCCGAAGCGACTTCACGACAAACTCCGCCATTGTCAGCCCATTTTCCTCAAGAAACTGCCGAACCTCCGCGTGAAGTTCCGCGTCAACTTTTACCGTGATTCCTTTCTTTTCAGCCGTCATTGTCCAACTCATTTCTCACTTCAAACCCGCCCTTAAACCGCACCGTTATACATTTTTTCCCTTCCACCACAACCCGTTCTACAAGCTGCCTCACCGCCACATCATCATATTCTGTCAGCTTGAAATCTTCGTTTTCAATCCGTTCAAGCACGGCGTTGAGCTGCTCGGTATTGTTTTCTTTGGCAGCAGATTTTATCTTTTCGCTCTCAATAAACTCACGGAGATTTTTCATTTCCTCGCTGAATTTCTCGATATCACACATCGCTTCTTTCGTATTTTCGGGTTCAGTCGCCAGCTTAATCAGCTCGTCAATATTTCTCGCAAGCTCATTGATTCGCTGCTGCGCCGCTTGCACGCTGCCGTTTTGGTTCGGGTCAAGAACCTCGTAAACGCTTTCCCGAAGCGCTTTCGCGACATCTTCCTTAACATCACAAAACTCGTTTATTGCCGCAACAATGGTTTTGTGAAGCGATTTCTCATCAATCGTTGACGAACACTTGCACTCTTTTTTCCCATACAGCAAACGGTTGACGCACCGCCATTTTATCTCTTTATAACCTTTTGCAGTCCAAGTGACGCGCCGATAATTTGCCCCACATTCACCGCAAATCAGAAGCTCCGAGAGCGCATATATTGCGCTGTATTTTCCCTTTTTTCCAAGCTTATCGGCAATCAAACGCTTCGCCGAACGCCGCGCTATTTCCTCTTGAACACGGTTAAAATCAGCACGTGAAATTATCGGAACATGATGATTTTTCACCAGATACATCGGCAATTCTCCGTTGTTTTTCCGCGATTTTTTCGTGATGCAGTCGGTAATAAAAGTCTTTTGCAGAAGCGCGTCACCGACATATTTTTCGTTCGTGAGAATGCGCCGAACGACCTCTTTTCGGTACGGCGAGCCGTTCCCCTTTGTCGTCAAACCCCTGTTGTTAAGCCTGTCCGCAATCAGATTCAGGCTCATTCCCTCGAGATAGCAGCGAAAAATATCTTGAACAACTTTCGACTCATCGCAGTCAATTTCCGCGTTTCCGTCCGCGCCTTTCCGATACCCGAGCAGCCGTGAAAATTGCAGCGTAACCTTGCCGTTTTTGAAGCTCTGACGAATACCCCACGACACGTTTTTGCTGATTGATTCCGACTCCGCCTGCGCGAAACAGGACATATGATGTGCTATAATAAAGTTGTAACGCGTTCCCCAAAAGTGATATAATAAACACAGGAGGGAAAAGCAATGGCAAGTTACGAAGAAGAATTCAAGAAAAGGATAGTGCGGATGCACCTGGAAGAGGGACGGACGATAAAAAGTCTGTCAGAAGAATACCACGTTTCCGAGAACGGGATCGGGTACCGGCTGAAGAAATATCGCGAAGAATGCACAAAAGATCCTGCTGCAAAGGAAGAATACGACCTCATGAAAGAGAATCTCAGGCTTCGAAAGGAGCTTGAGGAAGCTAAAAAGGAAAACGAGTTTCTAAAAAAAAGCAGCGGCATTCTTCGCGAAGGAGATCGATTAGCAGCATATCGATTTATTGACAATCTATCGGTAAAATGAGTGTAATGACACATTTTGCACCTACTGTTTGTGGTTGTGTGGTTACTCCCATTATAACACGAGTTGCCTTATGTGTCATTACTTTTTTCGGGTATTGCACTTATATTATAAATCTATCTATCAGATTTTCCTTTCAAAAATTATATGTTCAAGCCATAGGTTCTGAACTTTTCTGTATTAACTGCTTTGCGGCGCTCAAGCTCAAGCAGCACCTTTTCGTGTATCACAGGGTCGTCGAAAAATTTTAATTTTTCTTCAGCTCTTTGACGACTCTCCTCATCACTTGGCATTGTACCATCAATCATATTTTTCAGTAAAGTTTTAAATTCCTCATCATCAACTTTAACATAAAGAAATCCTTCTGATTCATCACCGGCACCGCTAAAATTAAGTTTACTGTTGAAATTGCATGTATCGGTGCTTTGCCCTAATCTTTTGAGGTAAGTCAAACTTGATTTAAGATCAACGGCGGTGTCAAGTTGCGGAAGAATATATTTTCGTGTCAGTTCAAGCGCATTGTTTAGTGTATCATTCATCGAATTTTCAACATTCTCATCAAACGTAAAATGGCATATACTCAGCCTATACTCATTGTTAAACTCGGATTCAGGGGTGGTTTCTGCGTAAAATCTGGCAATACTATACAACCATCCGCAGTTATCTTTGGGGGCGCAGCTTAAATCAATTTTATATCTGTAAACTGTTGCAATTCCGCTTATAACATTGAACTTCTTCTTTCCGGGGTAAGGACACCAATTTTCCATATGGGTTATAATGTGAATAATTTCCCCGCCCGGAACAACCCTCACGAAATACGGATATTTACTCTTAATCAGCTTAAACCCAAGCGGTTCAAGCGCCTCGCCGAACACCTGCTTGAACGCCGCGTTAAGCGAGAGCTTTTTCTCCGCAGCTTTTCTGAACGAAAGTGAAATTACGTTCTCGTCATGTCCAATCTCTTCCTCAAATTCGTCATAACACCAAGTCATAACGGACGGTGTTATCCCCAAAATTTTTCCGATATCGTACAGTGTGTCCTCAACAAAAGTGTTCTCCAAACTCAATGTTCGCACAAATTCACGCTCATCCTTGCTTTGAATAAGCGGCTTCCACATATCGACTAAAACCGGAGCTTTTTCAATCCCGTAGCCCGAGCCGTCGCCTACAATAACTCTGCTTTCCGAGCCATTCTGCACGAATAAGTTCAAAATCGCGAAGTCGCTGTCAACCACTTCGGCAGTAAAGCATAATGTGTCCATTTCCTCGGCAATTTTCTTTGCTGTTTTTGAAAGCTCGGTTGTGGTGCTGTCGCCGTTTGAGAGCGTGACCCAACCGCCCTCCGAGAAAGCCGCCGCATACGAAACCGCAGCTTCATCTTCCGAGCACGGTACATACCCGTCCTTCTTCATAAGCTGCGTAAACTTCTCAATAAACTGTTCCTTGCCCGTGGTTTTAACGTGCAAAGCTGTCAGAAACTTTCCCATAGCGTCCTCCCAAAGTTCATATAAGATTTTAATGATAGATTTATAATATAAGTGCAACACCCGAAAAAAGTAATGACACATAATGAATATCATGTTATATTGGGAGTTATCACACAACCAAAGAAATGAGTATCTATATATTCCATTGGAGCCATTATACCATAGAAGAACTGAAGTTGTCAAGAGGTTTAAAAACACAAGGATTTGGAGTTCGGGCAATTGCACGAATGCTTAACTGGTCGTCTTCTTTGGCAAGCCTTTGTTATCAAATCACTATTTACAGAAATACGTTATATTGCAACTTTTGTGCGGATAATATCGTCAAAATGCGAAAGCGCCTGTAAGTTTCTACTCATTAAGTGAGGGGAAACTTACAGGCGCTTTCAGCATTCTTCCCAATTTCAACCATTGATTTTTTGCAATAAGAAGGGTTCAAATCCCCAAAAATCTTTTTAGTCACAATCTCGGCTAATAAAAAACCGCCTGCAATCAACTCCTCACTCAAAAGGAGCTAGTCGCAGGTGTTCTATACATATTGCACAAAAAAGCGCCAAATAATTTTGCGAACGGGGGTACATATCCATTTTCACTCAAAAAATATCTACGGTGACGATTACTTGTTTCCGAAAAGATTTATGCCCGCAAGTGGCTCTGTAAAGCCGTTTGCGGGCATAATATCTTTTTGGTAACATTAAGCTGTGACATCATTGCCAAATAGATTGCCGTTATCGGGCAAAAAAATAGCCCCTATCAGAAACTAGGGGCGAAATTCGCTGCCGGTCGCACCGGCTGGCGGAGAGGAAGGGATTCGAACCCTTGTGGGATTGCTCCCAAACGGTTTTCAAGACCGCCTCGTTATGACCACTTCGATACCTCTCCGAATACCCATATATTTTACCACAATTCCGGCGTTTTGTCAAGAGCATTTGCAAAAAAATCCACATTTTCCGAGAAAAGGCTGCCGAAAATCCGACAGCCCATTTCCTTATCTGTTCACGTTAAACGCCGAAAGCTTCGGATAAACGGCGGCTTTTCCAAGTTCCTCCTCAATCCTCAACAAACGGTTGTACTTCTCAACACGCTCCGAGCGTGACGGCGCGCCCGTCTTAATCTGACAGGTGTTGAGCGCAACCGCAAGGTCGGATATCGTCGTATCGGCGGTTTCACCCGAACGGTGCGAGGAAATCGCGGTGTAATGCGCTTTGTGAGCCATTTTTATCGCTTCGATTGTTTCGGATACCGTTCCTATCTGATTAAGCTTAATCAGAACCGAGTTTCCCGCGT
>DAIOXG010000092.1:0-8727 GCA_036758085.1 Prevotella sp.
ATGGTCTTGACGGAAAAAAGATAGTATCCACAGCTTCGAACCACAACAGGATTATAATAAACAAGTACAACAATGGAGAGGTGAAAAAGATTCTGAAGTAATGTCGCCTTGCAATAATAGCAGACAGAGCTAAAATTGTAATTCTAAATATAACCGATAAATAAGAAAAGAGCCATACCAACTCTGTATTGAGTAATGTGATGGCTCTTTTTTAGGTTTGAATAGAGCTTTTATGCATTTTCAGATTGAAAGCGTGCGGCATCAGCAAAAGCTTGTAATTTAGGCTTCCCGCCATTGAAAATGATAAATTATTTATTCTTCTTTGTAATATGTCTGAATTCTCATAGAAAGTTACCTAAATTCTCATAGAAAGTTGGCAACTTTCCAAAAATAGTTATAATTATTTTGGCAAAGATATACATTTATACCATAAATTGTATATTTACTGCATAAAGCAAATGCTAAATTGGTGTACAAGTTACATTATGAAACTTTTTTATAAATATTTCTTTATTTTTGTTTGCATTATAAAAAAAAATAAATACCTTTGCACAGAGAGTTTGAAGAAATATTTATTAATTAAAAAATACGGATATGAAAAAGACTTTACTTTCAGCAGCATTTATTGCAATTTGTTTATCTGCTTCAGCACAGAAGATGAACTTTATCCCTTGGACAGAAAACGGATATCTGACAGGTACTACAATGTCTGACAACGGAAAGTATATTGCAGGAAGCGATCGTGGCGGTCAGGCTTTTATTTACAATACAGAGACCGGCAAAATTCAATATTTCAAGTCGAAAGAGCTTGCAGATGGTGGAGAATATCCATATACAATAATTTCTGCCGTGCGAAGCGTAGATAATAACGGTGTGGGAGTCGGATACGTTGCAGAGCAGGCTTCCAAGTTTAATTTCGACACAGGCAACTGGGAAGTATTTAAGAATACTGACGGATATGCAGGTCTATTCAATTACATTTCGTCTGATAACAGTATGGCAGGTATGCGTTGGGATAAATCGTTTTACCGTTGGCCATTTATAATTGACAAGGACGGTAACGAGAAGACTTTGCCGCTACCTTCTCCATCATGGTTCGGATGGGAAGAGTTTCAAGGCGGTGGAGTTTTGGGCGGAAATACCGACGGTTCAGTTCTCGTAGGCTATATTATGGATAATTTTTTAGTTGAAACTTTGACCTTTTGGATAAAGAACTACAATGACGACAATTATTCTGTAGTTCCTATGGGTAAACAGTATTATGATGGTTCTTTTGATCTTGATGGAGACCAACCTTTTGACTATATGGGAGACAATAATATCAGCTCTAATGGAAAATGGGTTGCCATTACGTATCATAAAAAAGATGATACTACTGGTGGATATAAAATTGCCCGTTATAATGTAATAACAGATCACATGGAATATATAGATTGTCCACTTAGTTCTGGTTCTGTAGATTACATCGTCACAGGCATTTCGGATGAAGGTACTATTCTCGGGTACGTTCAAGACGCATCGTTTGCAAGAAAAGGCATCATCGTTAAGGGAGACGAGTCAGAGGCAAAACTTCTTGCTGATGTTTATCCTGATGTTAAGGAATGGAAAGAACTTGATGACAATCAGGCCAACACACCGTGTCATATCACTCCTGACGGACGTTATATTTCAGGTTTCGGCTATGTTGATTTGGACGAAACAAATCTATGCTATGGCACGTATTGGTTCGATACCGAGGGTACAACCTCTGTCAATAGCGTAAAGACCGAGAATTCAAGTAAAATAGAAACGGCATACTCCATTGATGGAAAGAAATCCGTGCGCACAGCTCCTAACAATAATGGTATCGTCATCAACAAATACGCCAATGGCGAAGTGAAGAAAATATTGAAATAAAAAACAAAAGCCAATATTCGCTGAAGAGGAAAAGTCTCGTTGGCGAATATTGCTTTTTAAAAGACCCATAAGCAAATGAAAAAGATAATTTGTGCAGCTATAGCATTTCTATTCACACTGAACATCAATGCGCAAGCCATTACAAAAATATCACTTGCATCGAACCAGCGACTCTTTGGCTATTATATGAGTGACGAACTTGCTATTCAAGGGTCGGGACTTCCAGAATGGGGCGAATGTGAAAACAGCAAGGCGGCAATAGAATTTACCCCCGATATGCTGAAACCATATATAGGGGCCAAAATAACAGCTGTGAGATTCGGTATAATGCAGCCATTAGACAGGTCAAGGGTGTTTATAGCCCCATCAGAGACACTGAAAGAAGAAAAGGAAGATTTCGTATCGAAGGAAGTGTCTACGCCTGAAGTTGGCTGGAATCTTATTACTCTTGACAATCCGTACACTATAGAAGCCAACCAGGGCATAATCGTAGGTTATGACTATCAGCAGAAGACGGACATAGCGGCAGGTATCTATAAGCCGGTATGCTATCCCCTTTCAATTGTGCGCAAGGGAATAAACACTATGGCAAATTTGCTGTATACAAACAAGAAAGGAGTCATAGGCTGGTATGAACAAAGCAAGGGTAAAGGTGCGAATTTGAGCATACAGGTGATAATTGAAGGCGACTTCAAGGATTATTGTGCAATACCTTCTGACTTCGGTACTGCCGCAACAGAACTTGGTAAAGATGCAAATGCCAACGTGCTTATAACAAATAATGGCATAAGTGCCATCAGCAGTATTGCATATACAGCAACCGTAGATGGAAAAACTGCAGCAGAAAAAGAAATAACACTTGATTCTCCTATAGAAGTAGGAACAAGCGGAAACGTAAATGTTACTTTGCCTGCCATCAACGAATATGCACGAAAGAATGCTACAATTGAAATAACAAAGGTTAACGGAAATAAAAATCTTGCTCCAACAACTGTTGCCAATGGCTATGTAGGTGTGGCAAAAGATTTCTTCCCGCGCAATGTTCTGTTAGAAGAGTTCACAACAGAAAAATGTGGCAACTGTCCACGTGTGGCAGAATACTTGCACACAGCTCTTGAAGAACTTGACTTAAAAAAGGTGTTTCCCGTTTGCCACCATTCGGCATACGGCACAGATTGGCTTACAAAAGACTGCGATACAGAAATCGTGAATTTGATGTTCAACTCAACAGGTGGTTTTGCTCCTGCAATGATGTTAAACAGAGATGAAAGTCTTGTTCCAGATGAGGATAGCAGCAAAAAAGGCAATGTAATGATTCCTGAAAGTGCTGATATAATTAAGGCTTACGTAAACAACGCTCTTACAAAAAAGGCGAACTCTCAGTTAAAGATGGAGGTGGTTCCAGGTGAGAAAGAAAATACGGCAACCGTTATTATATCGGGAGAATGCAATGAAGCATTTGATATAAACAATTCGCTATTGACATTGTATCTAACAGAAAACAATATCAAAGCAAAGAGTCAGGCACAGGGAGGAAGTGATTTCATGCACATGCATGTTATACGCTATTATAACAGCGTGTGGGGAGACAAAGTCGTATGGAACAACAATTCCACATTCACTGCTACGTACAATATAGATGTTGATCCAGAGTGGAACAAAGAAAACATGAATATTGTAGCGTTCTTGAATAAACACGACTTGTCTGATTATAAGAATAATAAAATAGACAACTCCATCAGCGTTGCCTATCCAAATGGTACTTCTGAAATAAGTGAAACAACATCTGGAAATATACAGAAAATAGCTGAATACTATTCTATTGAAGGAAAGAAATTGGCAAAACCAATAAAAGGAATCAATATTATAAGATTGTCAGACGGAAGAATATTTAAAACTATAATGAAATAATTCATCTCGCAATATTTTCTCTCTTTTACTATATAAAACGGTAGAGGAGAGAAAATCGTGTGAGAAAAACGGAGAAAAGTGTATATGAAAGTAAATAAAATATTAGTTGCAGCCTTTTCCCTGTTGTGTGCTGTCAATACAGCAGTTGCTGTACCGGCATATCCTGGTGTGATAAAGGTAAAACAGGCAGACGGAACAGAAATATCCATACGTCTGCATGGTGATGAGTTCGGTCACTACACAACAACAGAAGACGGTTTCCCGATAGTATACAACGAGATAACAAAAAATTATGAATACGCCACTTTGGAAAACGGGAATATCGTTAGTTGCGGTATTGTTGCATCAAATGCAATAAACCGTAATGCCAACACAAATAAAATGTTGGCTTCCTTTGACAAGAGCCAGATTATAAACGCAGCTCTTAAAATGCGTCAGGCTAATAAGGAAAAACTTGCAGAACGGCTAACATCCTCTAACTCCAAAACGTTAAAATCGGGACAAAACCCCAATAAGGCGTTAATGAATGATTTTCCACACTTTGGAGAACAACATTCTATTGTTATTTTGCTCGAGTTCAACAACTGCTCGTTCAGTGTTGTTGATGATGCAAAGCAGTTTTACACTGATGCTTTGAACAAGGAAGGTTTCACTTATGAAAATGGGGCGACAGGAAGTGCACGCGACTTTTTCATTGCAAGCTCGCACGGTGCATTCAAACCTACATTTGATGTCTATGGACCTGTCAAGATTGATTACGGTGTGAATGATGCCGGAACAGGAGACCAACTGACAGCAATCAATACCGGAACGTTCCTGAAGGCGGCTATAGCCCAGCTTGACGGAAAAATTGACTTCAAACAGTATGACCATGACGGTGACGGCTATGTGGACAATATCTATCTTTATTATGCAGGTTACGGTGCGGCAGATTCGGGAAAGAAGAATGTACTTTGGCCTCATTCGTACAACCTCGAAGGGTGGATGACAAGCTATACAACAAAAGACGGCGTAAAAATAGGTCAATACACATGCAGCAACGAAATTGACGGGCAGCGTCCTCAATATCCTTGCGGTATAGGAACCTTTGTGCATGAGTTCGGCCATTGTCTCGGACTGATGGATCATTATGACGTAAACTATAAAGTTCAGAGTAAGGCTCCAGGCTATTGGGACACTATGGCGATGGGAAGTTATACTAATAATTCCAATACTCCTCCGCTTTACAGCTCATACGAATGCTATGAATTAGAATGGATTGAGCCGGAAACACTTACGAGCAAGACAACAGATGTCTGCTCCCTTCCCGATCTCGGTTCCTCAAACAAAGCATACCGTATCGCTGTTCCCGGGAATGAAGACGAGTACTATATGTTTGAGAACAGACAGAAAACGGGTTGGGACACTTATCTGCCAGGACACGGAATGCTTGTTTGGCATATAGACTACGACAAAGACCTTTGGGAAGCAAATGCTGTAAACACAGATGAACTTCATCAACATATAGACATTGTAGAGGCTAACGGTCAAGATTCCGGTGGCTATACCGGACTTGGAGGAATAACATTCCCGGGCACAAGTAATGTTACGACTTATGACTTCAAGGCATGGGACAAAAGTAGCCTTATACAACTTGATAAAATAAAGGAAGAAAACGGAACAGTTTCTTTTATTGTAAAAGGATCCGATTCTGGGATTACGACCCCTCAGGCAACAATAAGTGACGAAGGTTACGACTCTTTCAAATGTTCTTGGGATAAGGTTAAAGGAGCAGAATTCTATGTTGTTAACGTTAATAAGGTAGGACAAAACGGAAGCACTACTCCTGTTGACAATTATATTAACAGGATAATGTCGGAGAATGAAGTGGTCGTAAGCGGAATCGACGAGAATTCGGTTTACGAGATAAGTGTTGTTAGCGGATGCGGATCGTTTACTTCAGATGCTTGTGTGCTGCGTGCTACAACAACCATAAAGCCGTTCGGCAGATATCAGGTACAAAATGTAAAGGTTGATGAAATAAAGCAGAATTCTTTCATGGCCACTTGGGACAATGTAAAAGATGCCCAATCGTATGTGGTTGACCTTACAAAGTATGATTACAAAGGTGATGTAAAAACAACGTCTTATGACTTCAAGGACAAGGCAGATGGTATGCCTGAGGGGTGGCGTTCCAGCTCATCCAACTATACAACAACAAATGGTATGTATGGTAAAGAAAGTCCGTCACTGCGTTTCGGATTGAACCGAAGCTACCTCATAATGAAAAATGGTGAAGCAGACATATCAAATGTTGAGTTTTGGATGGCAGGCTCGGCATTGACCGAAGGAACAAACGTGGAAGTAGACAGACTTGACAATGACGGAAACTGGGCGTTGGTTGAAAGTATTCCAGTTGAAGAAAACGGAAAGAATTATAAGTTTGAAATAAAACCTACGAGCAGTGTCCGGCTATATTTCAACCGTAAGGGCTCGTCCTATGCTTACATTGATGATGTCTCCATAACTGGCAACAAACCAGAGTCAATACAGATTCCATTCTACACAGACAAAAATATAGGAAGCGACAATACTTTTGTATTTGATAATTTAGAGCAGAACACCACCTATTCGCTTGTCGTGTATGCTGAAAACAATGGAGTCAGAACTGTTGCATCAGATGCTGTAAAGATATTGACTAAAGATGGAACTAACGGAATAACCAACGTAAATTTCGATAATAAGCAAAATGAATGTATATATGACCTGTCAGGAAGACGAGTTTCCGGCATCGGTTCCAAAGACGGTGTATATATAATTAAAAGAAACAGCAGAATTACCAAAGTCGCAAAATGAGCAGGAACAATGAAGTAAGTGATTCCAGAATAAAAATATTTACAGTATAAATTATAAAGAACAAAAACGAGATGAAGAAAGTTTTATTGTCACTATTTGCATTCGCCCTTTCTTTGGGCATGAATGCACAAACAATTATTTCGCCAGAAGTGGGGACGTTGCAGAGTTGTCCTATATCTGCACAGAAGCGTGTCGCAAGCTTGTCGCCACAAAAAATAGAATTGGCAAGCAATCAGCGGCTTGTAGGATATTACACGACTGATGAGTTGGCTGAGTACGGTTTGGGCATTCCTAACTATGGGAGCAACCCAAATGCAAGGGCCGCCATTGAATTGACGCCAGATGTGCTTAAAAATTATGACGGAATGAAAGTTGTCAGTATTCGTTTTGGCTTGGCATATCCTTTAGATAAGTCGCGTGTGTTTATATCTCGCGTTACTGAAGCCGGAGAAGTTGGAGAGGATATCGTTTCACAGGACGTTGCCACAACAAAGAAAGGATGGAATCAGATTGATCTGACAACACCTTACGTGATTTCATACGATGATGACCTTGTAATAGGTTTTGATTTCAATCAAAAATCTACGAAGAATGGAACAAATTATACACTTGACTGTTTTCCTCTTTCGGTCGTAAGTTCTGGACGCACAGATCTGCCTTTGCTTTTATATGCGAAAATAAAAAACGAGGAAGGATGGTATAACTTTGGCACGAGCAATGGCAATTTGAGTGTTCAGCTTATTGTTGAAGGTGAGTTCCCTGACTATGCGGCAACTCCTGAAGATTTCGGAATTTTGGAGAACGGTATCAACTGTGAAACAACATTCAATCTGTCATTCAACAATGGCAGCAAGGAGGCTATCAAGGACATTGACTATATTGTTTCCGTTGACGGCGTTGCCAGCGCAGAGCAGCATGTTACATTAGAAACTGCTGTTGAAAAGGGTTATGACGGTAAGGTGAAAGTTACTGTTCCTGCAATCTCCGAACTTGGAAGTCATGCCGTTACAGTTGAAATAACAAAAGTAAATGGAAATGAAAACTTGTCAAAGAGTAGAATTGCAAAAGGTTCTGTCGCTCTTGTTAAGGAGAAATATAACCGCAATCTTGTATTAGAGGAATTTACAACGGAGCAGTGTCCGCAGTGTCCTGGCGGTGCATCAAGACTAAGCCCGGCTATCGAAGCAGCAGACCAGAGCCGCGTGTTCGCAGTATGTCATCACTCAGGCTACTATACAGACTGGCTTACAGGTTCATGGGACAGTGATATCACATACCTTCTCTTCGGTGGTAACGGAAGTACTTTTGCTCCAGGATTGATGTTCAATCGTAACTCTGATATTTGGAGTGGAACAGGAATTAACACTCTTGGCATTGTCGGTAGTGTTCCGGCTACAGAGGTCATTACAGCGATGATAAACACAAAGCTTGAGGAAAAGGCAAATGCTGAACTTACAATGAATATATTGCCAAATGCCGACATGACTCAGGCCACGGTTACTGTAAGTGGCAAATGTAATGATGCATACGATAAGGCAGCGAGCTTGCTTACGTTCTATGTAACAGAGAACAATGTTAGGGCGAAAGCGCAATCTGGAGCAACAACTAATCCATACTATCATAATCACGTTATTCGATACAACAACAGCTCATGGGGTGAGAGCGTAACGTGGAATGACGATAATACTTTTACAACAACATTCAATGTTGATATAGATGCGTCATGGGATATAGGCCAGTTGTCTTTTGTTGCATTCCTTAACGAGTATAGCAGCAAAAGCTATGAGAATTGCAAAATAGAAAATTCGATAGGCCAGAAGTTCAGCGGAGAAACTGGCATAAACGGCATTGCTGACGACAATGCTTCTACCGAAGTATCTCGCTGCACCCTCGACGGCGTTAAGATTTCTGCCCCTCAGAAGGGTCTGAACATCGTGAAGCTGTCTGATGGCAGAACAGTAAAGGTAGTGGTTAAGTAATAATACAATTACTATAATATATAATTCGGCACATTGCAGCAATGCGATGTGCCGTTTTGTATGCTCGGCATGAGCATTGTCTAACGGGTGGAAGTCCCGAGTAAGC
>DAIOXG010000093.1:0-8686 GCA_036758085.1 Prevotella sp.
CGAAAATAGGAGATAAACACCTATAATTAGTGTTTACCTCCTACTCGATTATGTTTATATCCGTTTTGTTATTTTACAGGAATCTCCTCAAGAGTTTTTACGAGCAAATCCCAGAACTTAGGAACTGTAGCCCACAGACAACGCTCGTTAGGAGTATGAGGTGAGCGCAGGGTAGGACCGAACGAACAGATGTCAAGACCTGGATACTTGCTCAGGATGATACTGCACTCCAGTCCGGCATGAACAACCTCCACTGTCGGTTCGTTGCCAAACAGTTCGTTGTATATGCGGCGCATCTCCTTGATGAGTTCGCTGTCAGGATTAGGATCCCAGCCACCATATTCGCCGCTGAACTCCACCTTCATGCCAGCCATGCTGAAGCAGCTTGCAAGCGAAGTGCCTATTTCAGCCTTGACACTCTCGCTCGAACTGCGGGCGAGAATCTTCACGGCAGCCTTGCCGCCCTCGATGTCAACGATGGCAAGGTTTGAAGAAGTCTCCACGATGTTAGGGATAGAAGGGATATAGCGCCATACACCATTGTGGGCAGCATAGATGGCATCAACGAGATTGTCCTGAATCTCCTGAGGAACCTCGGTAGCAGGCAGATCGACATCCTTCACGATAACGTCGATTTCATTCTCTATTCCCTTAAACTCAGTATTGAAATCCTCCTTGTAGTCGGCAGCGAGAGCCAGGAAGTCCTCCTTGTTCTCTTTCGGCATAGTGAGAACGGCAGTAGCCTCAAATGGGATGGCATTGCGCATGTTGCCACCGTGCCAAGACGCCAGACGGGCATCATCGTCGCTGATAGCCTCACGTACGATGCGAACAAGCATCTTGTTGGCATTACCTCTGCCAAGTCCAATCTCCAGTCCGGAGTGTCCGCCCTTCAGTCCCTTTACTGTAACAGCCACGGCGATATCCTCCTTGTCAGTCTCAGCCTCTTTATAGTCGAGAGTAGCAGTGATGTCCACGCCGCCGGCACTACCGATAATCAACTGTCCCTCATCTTCAGTGTCGAGGTTAAGCAGAATCTCACCGGTCAGTTCGCCCTCAGGCAGGTCGTTGGCACCATACATGCCAGTCTCCTCATCAGCAGTGATGAGAGCCTCCAATGGTCCGTGTTTCAGAGTCTTGTCCTCCATGACAGCCATGATGGCAGCCACGCCGATACCGTCGTCGGCACCGAGAGTAGTGCCCTTAGCCTTCACCCACTCACCGTCAATCCAAGTCTCGATAGGGTCGGTCTCGAAGTTGTGGTTGCTCTTCGGGTCCTTCTGTGGCACCATATCCATGTGAGCCTGCATGATAGCCGTCTTGCGGTTCTCCATACCCGGAGTAGCCGGTTTGCGCATTACGATATTTCCGGCAGGGTCTTTGAAAGCCTCTACGCCAGCGCGTTTAGCAAACTCGAGCAAGAACTCGCGTACTTTGTCCAAATGACCAGATGGGCGTGGCACTTGTGTCAGCTCATCAAAGTTTCTCCAGAGAGCCTCTGGTTTAAGATTTCTGATTTCACTCATAGTATTACTGTTTAATTGATTTGTAATTCTTTTCTTTTATTCCGGTGGCAATCCAAGCCACCACTCCCAGCACCACCACCAGCATCGTCTGTACCGTATGCACGATGAGTACAAACGAGAGAGCCTCGTCGGCAGTAATCTGTCCTCTGCCAATAGCCGTTGCACCATAAAGCAGGAGCATGGTCTTTACGGCAAAGTGCCACGGTCCGGCACCGTTTGGCGTAGGTACAATGACGGCGATACTGCCGACAACGAAGGTGGCGAGACCGCACATCAGCCCCAAGTCTGATGTAAACTCGAAGCAGAAGAACGTGAGGTAGTAATGCAAGAAATAGCTACCCCAAATGCCGAGTGTGAGTATGATGAAGAGCGGGATATTCTTCACGTTCTTCAGGGATATCATTCCCTGCCAAATACCGCTCAGCGTTGCCTTCACCTTATCATATATAGCCAGTCTCTTCAGCAGGAAATGCAGCAGGATAAGTATAGCCACGGCACAAATTGCGGTAACGAGATATCCTGTAGCCGAAAAACTGCCCAGTATGGAGTCAAGACTCGTGCCGGTGCTAAGGAAGAAACTGTTGAATATCCTCATTTGTGCCAGCAGCGTAATTCCGGTGATTACCATCACGAGCAGCGTGTCGATGGCACGCTCCGTAACCACCGTTCCCAAAGCCTTCGGAAACGACACCCCGTCGCATTTGCTCAATACGCCGCAGCGTGTGAACTCTCCGATGCGTGGAATGACAAGACTCGCTGCATAGGAGAGGAAAATGGAATTGACACAAGTGGAAAGCCTTGGCTTTTCGCCCACAGGTTCAAGAGTCTGCCGCCATCTGATACCGCGGAACAGTTGTGCCGTGATGCCGAAGGGTAGGGAGAGGATCATCCAAGTCCAGTCCATGTCGTGGAGCATAACGTTTTCGATGCGTTTAAAATCGAAGTCGCGGTACATCCAATACAATATCATGCCGCCGAGGAGTATCGGCAGCAGCAGCTTTATCGTGGCTTTTGTTATCTTCTGTATTCTCACTTTTTATAAACTTAATGTGTCTATAACGCTGCAAAAGTACAATATTTATATAAAATTGTGCAATCGGAATGGCAGAAATAATGCTTAAATAACATAACAAATGCTTTTTTCTTAGAAAAACATTGTAAAGAGATATTTTTTGCTTACCTTTACCGAAGAATTTAAACATATAATAATATAACGTAAACTTGATCTATGGCTATAGAAAAGACTTTAGTTTTGCTGAAACCCTGCACAATGCAGCGTGGTTTGGCTGGAGAGATAATCAGTGTGTTTGAGAAGAAAGGGTTGCAGATATGTGGCTTGAAGATGATGCAGCTCGACGACAAGATTCTCAGTGAGCATTATGCCCATCTGGCAGGCAAGGAGTTCTTCCAGAGAGTTAAAGATTCAATGATGGACACACCTGTCGTGGCTATGTGTCTGAGTGGTGTGGATGCTGTGGAAACCGTGCGCACCCTTGCAGGAGCGACAAACGGCAGAAAGGCTGATCCGGGTACAATCCGCGGTCGCTACTGCATGAGTTTCCAGGAGAATATCGTGCATACTTCCGATTCGAAGGAAACGGCAGCCGTAGAACTCAAGCGTTTCTTCCGCGACGATGAGATATTCGAATGGAAGCAGAGTATATTCCCGAGTCTTTATGCTTCAGACGAGTTTTAACTTGATTCTTATATCTGAAATATAAACGTGTTATATAATAAAAGCTTTTTTACCTAATATTATTTTATAGGTAATGTTTATCTTCCCCTCCCAGCCTCCCCTTCCAGGGGCGGAGCCAGTTACTCTTAAAACCCAAAAGGAAATTCAGTTTCTGGATAACAGTTTCTGTTTGAAGTTTCTAATAACAGTTCCTGTTTGAAGTTTCGGGTAACTGCTTCTCCCCTGGAATGGGAGACGGGAGAGGGGAAGTAAAATCTCTAAGAATTAAGCATGTTAAAACGGTCTTCTCATTCCTGTTCTTGGCCGCATGGTATTAAACGTATGCACTCCGCTGCCCACGGTAGCTATTTTCGTACCGTTGCTTAACACGATATCTGCATCGCAGCCCACAGGAATCTCAACAGTCAGTCCGCGGTCGCTATAATCAACAGAAACTTTTCCGTAGAGTGTTGTCGTAGAGGCATGAACATCCTTTAGGTCGCCCACGAGGGTAGGAGAGATGAGCAGATGGCGCATGCCGTAAGTGCCGGGCTTGTTCTGTATTCCGGCAAGACGCTTAAAGAACCATTCGTCAATCTGTCCCATCATGAGATGGTTCCACGACGAGCCCTGGCGCGGATCCCATTGTTCGGTAAGTGTTGTAGCCCCCTGTTTAATCTGGAATCCATATCCGGGAGTTTCATAGTGGTTGAGCATGGTATAGAGGAGTTCGTCCTCGTTGTTCATGGCGAGAGTCATAAACAAGTATCTGTTTCCCACATCACCCGTAGTCAGTCGGTTGCCGTGTTTCTCTATATCCTTTATCAGCGCCAGCAATACCTTCTCCTTGTTTTCGCCCGTAATGCCGAGGAAAAGAGGCAAGGCATTCGACGTCTGACTGCCCGAGCCGTAATAGCAAGAGTCGGCATTGTAGAACTCGCGGTTGAAGGCATCCACCACCTTATTATATAGTGCAGAGTATTTCTCCTCGTCAGTCTTGTTGCCAACCATCTTTGCAGCACGGGTCAAGAGCTGCAAGTCGTAGATATAATGCGCCGTGGCAACGAGCGGAACGGGGGTGTTCTTCGAGAAACCGGATTTCTTTCCCTCAACAACGTCATACCAGTCGCCCAGTCCGTGACTCACGATGCCATCCTTTGAACGGCTCGTAAGATAGTCAACATAGCGGCGCATTGCCGGGTAGTTGCGGGTGATAAGAGTGCTGTCGCCATATTGCTCGTAATATTGGAACGGCATGATGACGAGTGTGCTGCCCCATTCTGGAGAGTCATCGAAGAGATTGCCGAATGACACATACTGCGGTGCCGTAGTAGGCACCATGCCGTCTGCCTTCTGTGTATCGGTGATGTCGCGGATAATCTTAGGACAATATAGAGTCATGTCGAAGTTGTAGAAAAGACTCGGACCAACGAGGTGGTCCTGTTCCAGCCAACCTAACTTCTCGCGGTGAGGACAGTCGGTCATCACACTCTGCATGTTGCTCCTCTCGGCACGTTCAATCAACCTATGGGTCTGCGTGAACAGAGGGTTAGAACATTCAAACGATGAACCCTCTTCGGCAGAATTATATACAAAGCAACTCCGCAGCTTAGATATCACGGGCAGATTATACGGGTTCGGTTCGCCCTCGAGCACGGCATCCTCCACCTGAATATATCTGAAACCATAGTAGGAGAATCGCGGATGCCAAGTCTCGGTGGTATCGCTGCCGATAGTATATTCATAGAAATGTTGGCGCCCGGTCTGCCTCTGGTCGCACACGCCCTGTTTGTTAAGATTCTCAGAAACGAGCATCGTTATTTTCTGTCCCGGTTTTCCCTTGACGGTAATCTCCGGAAAACCCGCAAGGTTCTGTCCCATATCGGCAATGAAGGTGTGGGGCGACACCGTGCGCTTAGTCTTTGCCGAAGCCGAAGCCACGGAGTCTGAGGGCAGATACTGCCATGACTTTATGCCGAAATGCTCCATAATCTTCACCGGCTGCACAGTTTGCGGCACAAGCTCGCCTCCGGCTCCTTCCACCAAAACGGCATTCTTCCATGCCGAGTCGTTGAAGCCAGGACGGTCGAAACCGTTCTGTACAAGTCGGGCATCATAAGACTCTCCGCCATAGATACTGTTGAACGTAATCGGACTGAGTGTATATTTCCATGTCGGGTCGCTGACGATAGTCTTACTTGTGCCGTCGCTATAGTTTATGTCCATCCGCATAATCATCTGCGGAGCACCGAAGCTTGTCATCAGTTTACTGTATCTCGTACCGCGCTGCACGTTGAAGAATCCGTTGCCGAGCAATACGCTAATGGCATTGTCGTTAGAGTTGAGCATGTCGGTAACGTCATACGTGTTATAGTACATCGTCTTGCTGTATTCGCTCCATAGAGGAGAGAACTCGCTGTCGCCCACCTTCTTTCCGTTGATGTGCATCTCGTAGTGGCCCATACCGCTGATGTAAACCACAGCGTCGGTAATTTTCTTGCCACTATTAGAAAATTCCTTTCTCAGAATAATACTTTTCGAAGACATGGTATCTACAGGATTCCATTTCTCCTTGAAGTAGTCTTTCTTGAATTCGGCATTAGAGAAACGTCCTTCCGGGAGCTTGGCGTCAGACTTGGAGATGGCGCCAATCCAGCCCCCCTCAATCCCCCCAAGGGGGGAAGAAGGATTACCTTTATAGCTTGAGGGGGCTTGGGCTACAACCCTAATCTTCTGCACTTGGCTCCATTCCGATGGCTTGCCGTCTTTGTCCCAGACGCGCACCTTCCACAGATAGCCGTGTTTGTTCTGTTTAAGCTTGGGGATAGTGATAAACTGGCTTTCTTCAGATTTCTTCTTCTTGGAGTTGAAGACTTTCTTGCCGGTAATATTCTCGGTAACGAGAATCTGATAAGCTGTCTGCCTGTCGTCGTTTGTGTCCGACAGCATTTGCCAGCCTAATCTGATGTCGCCGCTACATACTGCAAATCCTTTCTGATAATTGCAGGTGGTCTGGGTAACTGTTATTTTGGCATCTGCCGATACTGTGGCGGCAAGAGCCAGTAATGTTAATGGTAGGTATTTCATTGGATTTTGGTTTTTCCGTTTCTCATTTCAGCCTCAATGGTTCTGCCTTTAGTAGCTTTCAGTCTGAACTTCACGTTAATATCCTTAGGCCATGCCGGGAAGAGCATAATCTCGCCGTTAGGCTTCTCCTGGAGCAGCATCTCCTGCAGTCCAATCATCGAGGCACCGCCCTTGTTGCAATCCGGAGCCCAGTCGTAACCGGGGTCCCAGAATGCCGGGAAGCGGTAAGGTCCGTCGGCAAGCTTTTCCTTGTTGAGGCGGAACGCCTCGTCGGTAAGTCCCAGACAAGCCGCCCATATATTGTCCTGTTTCCATCCCTTAGAGGAGTGCATCTCCACAGCATGAGGGTCTTTAAGATACGTGTTTCTGCCAATCTGCAGGTTGTCTCTCCCCATGCCGTAAATCCTCCAAGGGAAGACAGGGTACAGCTGTGGCGTTTCTATATTCTGAATCCTTGCCCATACAATAGCGGGAGCGATGCAAGTGTCGCCGTCGATAACGCGGAGTGGAATATCTGGAATGCGGGAAGCAAAGCCCCTCTCAGTCCCCCCAAGTGTGGAAGAATGATTACCTTTATAGCTTGAGGCGGTTTGGTCAGCACTCTCCCCCTTGGGGGAGTTGGAGGGGGCTGTATTATATTCCATCCACTCCTCCGTTACCGTTTTCAGTGCTGCAATCACGCTCGACGGGTTATAAGCCATCTTATAAGTCTCGCAGCCCGACGAAGGGTAGAGCATCAGTTTGCCGTCGGCAGTGAGCGGTTTCACTCCGAGTTTCTTTGCAAGATACTGATAGTGTTCGTCAAAGAAGACGAGAGTCTGCTCGATTAGCGGTTCGTATTTCCTTATGTCCATGCCGCAGTATTTATGAGCCTGCAGAATCATCGAACAGAATTCGAGAGCCGTATCCCATTGGTATTCGAGCCAGGCGTTGCGGTCCATGCCCGGGTCGTCGCCCGGTTTGTGTTTGCCGTATTCCGTAGGGTTGGGCAGTCCGCAGTTTTCTATCTGTTCCGAGAAGGACGCGCCGTCGTGTCCCCAATAGAACTTAGTCCTTTTTGTTGCGTTTGGCAGCATGCGCAGGTAGGTGTCAAACTGTGCCACCATCATGTCGCAGTCGCCGCTCTTCAGCATAGACCAGTAAACGAGGCGCTGGTTCTGTGCCGTCATTGTGCCGCCGCCCCATTTGCGGAAGTCGGGAGTGAATGGACACTTCGGGTCGGCATATACGGGGTCGAAAGTAAACAGCGAGCCGTTGAACTTGGTAGGATATTCCCCATAGGCATTACAACCGAGCATGTAGCGGAACAGTTCGTAGTTGCGTGCCAGTTTCTCTCCGTCGCCTTCGGCGATGATAAAGCTGCGCTGCCAGAAGTCGTGCCACCATTTAGAACTCCTTGCTTTAGACTGTTTAGCCGACAATAGTCTCTTTGCTTCAAGAGCTTTTTCTTCAGTCTCGCTTGTGTATAAGTCGATGCTGATTGTTGTCCGCTTTATATCAGTAGCAGAGTATTTCCATGCTTTGAAGTCGGTAGAAGCATAAGTTCCGGTAGAAGTGCCCGTAAAACGGAATCCCGGCATGGTGATATTTCCGCCAAACTTCAGAGAGCCTATAGGATTATAAAGCTCATTCTTAATCTTGTCGAGTCCCTCCTTCGTAACGGTATAGTCAAACACGGTATAGTCGCGGTTCTTGTGACAAAAGGCAATACTGCTGTCGTTCGCCTTTATAGAATCGGCAAAAGTAGTGCAGTCTTTAGGTATGTTCCATTTATACGAGCCCTGTTGGCATTCAGCCTTCGTTACGGGTCTGTCCCTGTATCTCCATGATTCGTAGCAAAGGGTAGCATCAGTTTTTTGATTAGAATTAATCTCCATGAACACCTTAGGCTGATATACGTCAGCCCATAGGCGGATGTCTATCCCCTTACCTTTTATATATATAGCCCCGTCGTCGAGACACAACCGCTGTTCGAAGTCTTTGCCGTCGAAAGGCTTTCCCTGTATTTTAAGGCGAAAGCGCCCAGCCTTGAGCAGAGTGTTGTTCTCGTCGAGCATTCCGCTTTTGGAAACATAGAAGAGAATGTCGCCGTTCTCCACCCACACGTTCATTCCCACATCGTGACCGCCGCAAGGCATCGAACCGGATGAGTTCTGGCTCTGCGTGGTCCATACGTAGTCCTTGGGCTTGTAGTCGGCAACGGTCTTTCCGGCATACATGCTTGTGTATGCCAGTAGTCCGCACGATGCTGCAATAGCCCTCGTAAATATTCTGTCTGTTGTGATATTCATCTGTCGTTGCTATATTGGATAGTATTCTGTTCTATATAAAGACGTTTCACAATGTCTTTTGTAATGTTTGACTACAGACGAACATTAGGTTCCGCTATAATGAATCT
>DAIOXG010000094.1:0-8624 GCA_036758085.1 Prevotella sp.
GCCGTTGTCCATAGCCGTTCCGATAAACGTTACCTTCAGGGCATTGGCACGCCTGAGCGCCTGCTTGACATCCATCACGGTCTGCATGTCAACATTGCGATCGGCACTTATCGCCACGACAAGTCGCTCTGCCGTTTCGGGCGACATAGACTCGCGGATGCGTGCCACATAGTCAATGAGTCCGTTGGTATCCACAATCTTGTCGGCAATCTGGATGCAGACTTTTCCCTGCTGCGTCCTACCGATATAGATATGGACCACGCCCTGTTTTCCGGCAAGTTTCTGCAGCTGCGTGCCGTCCGGCACCCGGTATTTCACGCGCACATCATCCTGCCGCATGTGGGTAACGATGATGAAGAAGAACAGTACGGAGAATATCAAATCCGGGAGCGACGCCGTGTTAAGAGCCGGCACCTCACGTTTTTTCCTTCTAAACTGTATCATCTGTCGCCTCCTTTCCCATCGTCTACACTCTCCATAACGCGCTGCGGAATAGCCTTTTCCACCTGTCGACGCCTTTGGTCGTCGAGAGCAGTAAAAGGAGTATGCCATTTAGCCACGGCAAGTCTGTTTCTAAGATTTCCGTAAGCCTTGGATATAGCGTCCTGAACATGGAAATAATCGTCATACTTAGAATTTGGCAGCATCGTAACGTTCAGCACATGAGTAGCCCGCGAAGGGCAACCGGCAACAAAGCGCTCCACGCGGTCAGCAAGTTTGTCGGCAGCTACCGGCTTTCCGTCAACGGCAATCATCCCGTCGTTGCCGATGGCGATATCGAGCACGTTGCGGCGGTCCATTTCCGTCGTCTCCTCCGTCTTGTTCTTCTCAGCCGGAGCGAGCTGGCGAGAGAGTCCCTTGTTGGAGTCCATCGACGAGATGACGAGGAAGAAAACCAGCAGGATGAACGAGATGTCGGCAGTCGACGTGGTATTCAGCAGCGGAACGCTTCGTTTTCTACGAGTAAACATAATCGTTTTTATTTTCTTTTTCTGTTAATCCCCGACATCGAGTAGCCCACGGCAACCACCGCCGCAGCAATCAATACGAGCGAGGTATAGATAAACATGTCGGTAAGTCTCAGCCAGAAGGCATCAGAGAAGAGTGTGCCGTTTACCTTCAGTGGTTCGGAAGAACTGGCAAGGAATGTAACGATGAGCAATACGGCGACAAACGCTACCGTACCCCACATTATCTTCGCCACAGGCACCCCGTTGACGACTTTCTCGGATGAACGGGTGCGGCTGCCCCTTATCACGGAATATACTGCGACGCCAAGTCCTGCGGCTATCATGAGATACATGAGAACAAGGACGAGGTCTGTAAGCACCGGAGCATTGTATGTAGGGTCGAACAGATACGGAGCGTTGTAGCCCACGAGATAGAACAGGGCGAAAACTACCACCGTTAGCCCCACCAGCGAGTAAAGCACGCGGGTGGAAATCTGATCGGTTTTTAGATTTTTCATCTTTCTCATTTTTTAGGAGTAATAGGAATTATAGGACTTATAGGACATATAAGACTTATAGGACTTATATGAAAGTTATAAAATCAACGGTCTTGCTGACTCTTATACCTCATAATCGAGTCGAGCAGCGAGATTGCCGACTCCTCCATCTGACTCGTGATATGCTCTATCTTCGAGAGGATGTAATTATAAAACACCTGAAGGATGAGAGCTGCGATGATACCGAAGATGGTGGTGATAAGAGCAACCTTCATTCCTGAGGCAACGATAGTAGGACTGATGTCGCCAGCCTGCTGAATCTGCTCGAATGCCATTACCATACCGATTACCGTGCCAAGGAATCCAAGCGACGGGGCGATGGCGATAAACAGCGTTATCCATGAGCAACCCTTCTCGAGGTTGGCTGCCTGCACGGAGCCATAACTTGATATTCCGCGCTCGATGTTGTCGATAGAATCGTCGATGCGGTCGAGTCCCTGGCGACAGATAGCAGCAACAGGTCCGCGCACGTCGGCACAGAGTTGTCGTGCTCCATCTACATCTCCTTGACTTAGCTGCTTGTCGATGTCTGCCATCATCTTTTTCGCATTTATCTCGCTCAGTGCGAGATAGATAATTCGCTCTATACAGAAGGCGAGTCCAAGGACGAGAGCCAGTGCCACGAGCGACATAAAGCCGGCGGAACCTTCGATAAATTTTGTTTTCAGCACTTGATGGAAACTCTCCGGCTCATCCTCGTCCATAGCGGCGAGGTCGGCAGAGAGGTCTGCCGTGTCTGCGGCGGCAACGCTCTGTGCAGCCAGGGCAGTATCGGCAGCGGCAACTGCCGAAGTGGAATCTTTTCCCTCGGCAGCGGCTGTTACTACGAACGCCATAAATACCAGGAGGGTAAACAGTAATCTGCTTAATTGTTTGCGCATATTGTTTTGTTTTTTTGGGTTTTCTTTTTGGGGGAGGACTGGGAGTTCTGGGAGGACTGGGAGAACTGGGAGAGCTAAATCACGAAGTTCACCGGAATACAGAAATACGTGAGACAGGGCTTTCCCTTATCTTCTCCCGGTTTCCATTTTGGCATCATCCTCATCACACGCAGTGCCTCGGCATCAAGCAACGGATGAACACTCTTTACTACCTTCAGCTCCGAAACGGTACCGTCCTTACCTATTATAAATGCCACCTTCACCTGTCCCTGGATTTTCTGGCGTTGCGCAGCCTGAGGGTAACGAAGGTTTCGGGTTATCCATTTCATGAACTCCACCATACCGCCTGGGAACTCGGGGAGTTTCTCCACAACACGGAAATTCAGCGGATTATCGTTCATGTCGGTAGCCACTGGCGCCTGAGCAGTAGTCTCATTGTTGTCGCCCGGTCCCTCGATATTGTTTTGTCCCTCGCCGTTACCATGGTCGGCATCGCCGTCGGTCTGGTCCATGCGCGAGGGCACCTCGGTGGTAGGTGTCTGGTCTACCTTTCTGATTTTCTTTGTAACGGAATGGGTAGCTGCACCGGGCTTAATCACGGCAATCATGTCCTTGCGTTGCTGCGGCGGCAGGAGTTCCATGTCCTTCACCATCTCGTCGGTGTCATCATCGATGTCGTCGTCAGCCGCCCCACCGCTTCTATACTCCAAAGCACAGAAAAGCAGCGTCAGTCCAACGATAAGTCCGAGCAGGAATCCCGTGGCACGGTTTACCGAATATTCTATTTCAAAAAATTTTCTTCTCACGTCGGGTAAAGTATATAAATCATTTACGGTCGGCAAAGTTAATGTATTTTTTCGTTTCTGTGATAAAAATCATCCATAAAGGCGACTGTCTACAATAATATTTAAGGTATTTAAAACACGGAATGTATAATTTTACTTTTTTATGTACTAAAATAATATTATGCTGCAAGACATGAGTTTGTAAGAAATAGTGCTTTCCTATTGATTTATATTACGCAAGAAACGGGATTAACAATATCCGTAACTATCTTGTCGATGAACATACGTAGAATTCAGAGTAAATAAGTATTTTTGCAGCGAAATAAAACTGCTAACAAAAAGAAATGAAACATCAACCATTCATTACTGCACTTCTTGCGGCTGTGGCTCTCGGTGGTACGCCGAACATCAATGCTGCAGCTAAAAAAACAGCAAACAATAAATTCGCCGGATATCTCTTCGCTTATTTCGAAGGCACCGGCGACAGTCAGGAAAACCTGCGCTTCGCACTCAGCGACGACGCAAAGAACTGGTATGCGCTGAACTGCAACCAGCCCGTCATCGCGAGCGACTCGATAAGTACGAGCGGCGGAATACGCGACCCGCACATTCTGCGTGGCGAGGACGGATGCTACTATATCGTTGCTACAGACATGAACACCTGTAAATACGGATGGAAGGATAATCCGGGGATAGTGATGATGAAATCGAAAGACCTCGTAAACTGGACTCATTCAAAGATTGTGCTCAAGGAGGACTATAAAGAGTACTTCTCTGATGCCTACTGGGTATGGGCTCCGCAAACCATCTACGACCGCAAGGCGCGGAAATACATGGTGTACTTCACTCTGCAGCGCACGGGCGACGGAAGGAAAAGTCTCGTAACGTATTATGCCTACGCAAACAAAGACTTCACCGGCTTCGAGAGTGAACCAAAGGTGCTCTTCCGGGCGAAATACGGATGTATCGACAACGATATCATCGAGCGAAACGGCGTTTACCACATGTTCTACAAGGGAAACATAAAGAACAGCGAGGGCAAGGAGATACAAAACGGTATTCAGCAGGCTACGGCAAAGGACCTGAGGGGACCATGGAAGGAGGACTTCAAGTTTGTCGATGCTTATGCCGACTCGAAGACAGGAGTGGAAGGATCGGGAGTGTTCAAGCTGAACGACAGAGACGAATATGTATTGATGTACGACCTCTATAGCAGCGGACGCTACGAATACCAGACGTCAAAGGATCTTTCTACGTTTACCACGAAACCACTCTCGTTCCGCAAAAACTTCTCGCCACGCCATGGCACGGTATGCTCCGTTACTGCCGAAGAGATGGAACGCCTGCAACAAAAATGGGGCTACGTTCTGAAACACGAGTGGACGGCAAAGGGGATAATAAGCGAGATTGCCGGAAACAGCAATACTACGCATCCGGCAATAGTGAACTACAACGACCAGTGGCTCTTCTTCTCTCACAACGGCGCACTGCGCGACGGCGACGGCGGGCACCGTAGCGTCATTGCCGAGCAGATGGCTTATAATGCCGACGGAACGATAAAGCCCATTCCGCCAACCACAAGAGGCGTGAGCGCACTTGGCAACCCAGTTCTGCCCGGTTTCCATGCCGACCCGGAGATTCTGTATTCCAACAAAACGAAGAAGTATTATATCTACTCCACCACCGACGGCAAACCGGGATGGGGAGGATATAAATACTATGTATATTCATCGCCCGACATGAAGGAATGGACAAACGAAGGTGTGGCTCTCGATGCCTCTACAAACCAAATTCCTTGGGCTAACGGCAACCTGTGGGCTCCTGCCGCACAGGAGATTAAGCAGAAGGACGGCAGCTATAAGTATTACCTGTACTACAGTGCTAACCCTATAGAAAAGGGTGGAAAGAAAATCGGTGTGGCGGTATCTGATTCGCCAGTAGGACCGTTCGTAGACCTAGGCAAGCCGATTATAGAGAAGTCGCCTGTGGGATGGGGACAGCAGATTGACGTGGATGTCTTCATCGACCCGGTGAGCAAGAAGCCCTACATCTACTGGGGCAACGGCTACATGGCTGGGGCTGAGCTTGAACCAAGCATGACGAAGGTGAAGGAGGAGACCGTAAAGGTGCTCACTCCGAAGGGCGGCACACTGAAGGATTATGCCTACCGCGAAGGTACTTATGTATTCTACCGCAACGGACTGTACTATTTCATGTGGTCGGTTGACGACACTGGCTCGGCAAACTATCATGTGGCATACGGCACGTCGAAATCACCGCTCGGACCTATCGAGGTGGCGAAAGACCCGATAGTGCTCATTCAGGACCCTCAGCACGAAATCTACGGCACGGCTCATAACTCCGTAATCCAGAAGCCCAGTACCGACGAATGGTACATCGTTTACCACAGAATAAACAAGGATTGGCTTCACTTCCAGCCGGGCGTTCACCGCGAAGTGTGTATCGACAGGATGGAGTTCAATCAAGACGGAACGATAAAAAGAGTGGTGCCGACAAAGTAATTTTTTGTCTAAACTCGAAAAAAAACTATCTTTGCATAGCGTTGCATTTCGACAATAAAAAGAAAGAGCCCCCTCCAACTCCTAACAATTGGAGAAGAGCCCCTCCAACTCCTAACAATTGGGAGAAAAGCCCCCTCCAACTCCCCCAAGGGGGAGAGACAAGGACTGACAAAGTAAAATAAAATATTAAATAAGAAAATATGAAACACCAAATTATAAAGAAAGCACATCTCCTTCTTCCCCCCTTGGGGGGACTGAGGGGGGCTCTTGGATTGAGTGGGGCTCTCCTACTGCTCATTTGCATTAGCACAAACGCCAAGGCTGACCTTTGGCCCGACGGAACACCGATTGACAAATGGTTCTCAAACACGAAGAAGGTGGACGAGAACAAGCTCGGCAAGCGATATGTCATCACCGACTACGGGGTGAAGACCGACAGCACCATAGTACAGACCGCAACCATTCAGAAAGTTATCGACACGGTGGCAAACAATGGCGGCGGAGCCATCGTGGTGTCTAAGGGAACGTTTCTTAGCGGAGCTCTATTCTTCCGCCCAGGCACCAACCTAATCATTGAGGAGGGCGGAAAGCTGAAAGGCAGCGAGCGGATTCATGATTTCCCCATCAAAGAAACCCGAATAGAGGGACAGACGTGCAAGTATTTTACTGCTCTCATTAATGCCGACAGCCTTGACGGATTTACTATCGCCGGAAAGGGAACGATAGACGGCAACGGGCATCATTACTGGGAGGAGTTCTGGATACGCCGGCAGTGGAACCCGGAATGTACGAACAAGGACGCACAGCGACCGCGACTGGTTTATATTTCCAACTGCCGGAACGTTACGGTGCAGGACGTACACCTGGTGAACAGTCCGTTCTGGACTAACCATCTATACCGCTCCCACCACGTGCGTTTCCTCGACTGCTACATCTTCTCGCCCACCACAGGACTGAAGGCTCCGAGCAGCGACGCCATCGACATCGACGTATGCCACGACATATTGGTGGACGGATGCTACATGAGCGTGAACGATGACGCCATCGCCATAAAGGGCGGAAAGGGAACATGGGCTGACAAAGACCCGAACAACGGACCGAACCGCAACATCATCATACAGAACTGCCGCTACGGAGTGGTGCACGGCTGCCTGACGCTTGGCAGCGAGAGCTTGACCGACAGAAACATCATTCTCCGTAATATCGAGGTGAGGAATGCCAACCGAGTACTCTGGCTGAAGATGCGCCCCGACACTCCGCAGCATTACGAATATGTTACGGTGGAGAACATCACGGGAACGACGGGCAGCTTTCTCGTCGTCCGCCCATGGACGCAGTTCTTTAAACCGGAAGAGCGCAAGGACATGCCCCTAAGCCAATGCAACAACATTGTGATGAGGAACATAAAGATGGACTGCAAGAACTTCTTCGACGTAGGGACGAGCGACAAATACCGCCTCACGGACTTCTCGTTCGAGAATATCAGCGTGACGGACGAGACCCAGGCGTTCGACAAAAGTCTCATCGAGAACACACGGGTGAAGAATGTTTTTATTAGATGAGGGATGAGGGGTGAGAGATGAGGGTTTATTTCTCATTCCTCATTTCTCATTCCTCATTTCTCATTCCTCATTTCTAATTCCCCATTCCTAATTCCTAATTCAATAAGTACAATATTATTTACTTTTTTCCGTTTTTACTCTAAATGATGTAACTTTGCACCTTTAAACTGATGTAACTTTGCATCCCTAAACAGAAAGAATGAAAAAAAGCATAATATCACTACTGTTGGTTTTCATAGCCACAATGGCGGCTACGGCACAGGAGAGCCAGACGGAATACAACTTTCTCCGTCTGCCCGTGAGCGCACATGCCGCAGCCTTAGGCGGCGACAATATCACTATCATTGAAGACGACCCGACGCTGATGTTCAGCAACCCGGCTCTGCTCGCTTCGGTTTCCGACAAGACGCTCAATCTGAACTTCATGACGTATATGGCGGGAAGCGTAACGGGAAGTGCATCGTTCAACCGCGTTGTCAACGACAAGGCTTCGTGGGGCGTAATGGGACAATACATCAACTACGGGAAAATGAAGGAGACGGATGCCGACAACAACCAAACTGGTGAGTTCTCGGCACAGGAGATTGCCCTCTCCGGAGCTTTCAGCTATACGCTGGCAAAAAACCTCGTAGGTGGTATTACGGCCCGCTTCGTTACCTCATACATCGGCAGCTACAACTCCATGGCGGCTGGCATCGATCTGGGTCTCAACTGGTATGACCCGGAAACGGAATGGTCGGTATCGGCGGTGGCAAAGAACCTTGGCGGACAGATTAAGGCCTACGACGAGGAATTCGGCAAGATGCCGCTCGACATGCAGCTCGGAGTGAGCAAGAGATTCAACAATATGCCGTTCCGACTGTCGCTGACGGCGGTGGATCTGACCCACTGGAACTATTCGGCTCTGAACCATCTCGTGGCAGGTGTCGACCTGATGCTCGGCGACCAGTTTTATGTTTCCGGCGGATACAACTTCCGCCGTGCCAAGGAGATGAAGATTGCCGAGGGCACGGGCGACGAAGCCTCATCGAGCAGCCACGGCGCTGGACTCACGTTCGGTGCCGGTGTGCAGATGGAGAGGTTTAAGCTACAGGTGGCTTACGGCAAATACCATGTGTCGTCGACCTCTATTCTTGTAAACATCTCCTACGGATTATAATCTCCACCCGAAGCGTTTGGGCTAAACACCCGGAGCGTTTGGGCTAAACACCCGAAGCGTTTGGGCTAAACACCCGGAGCGTTTGGGCTAAACACCCGGAGCGTTTGGGCTAAACACCAATCTTTGAGCAAAAAGAGTAACCGCTTCTCCCCTGAAAAATCCGATTAAGCGAGAGAAAAACGAGCTTGCTTGTTTTTCCGAGCGTGAG
>DAIOXG010000095.1:0-8612 GCA_036758085.1 Prevotella sp.
ATAACAACATTTTTCTTAAACAAGAAAGAATATGTATAAAAAAATGCCAATAAATATTGATTTTAAGCGATTTTTCAATAATGAGGAAGTTTAGTAAGTTTTTTTTCGTACCTTTGCAACATTAAAACAAAAAGAGATGAAGGCAAAAAAAATTTTATTTATCAACCAAGAGATAAAACCATACGTACCGGACAGCGAGCTATCGCTAATAGGAAGGCAACTTCCTCAAACCGCAATTGAAAACGGATATGAGATACGAGCCTTTATGCCTAAATGGGGAAATATCAATGAAAGAAGAGGGCAATTACATGAAGTAATACGATTGTCGAGAATGATGATCATATTCGACGAGACCGACCACCCTCTGATAATAAAGGTTGCATCTATACCTTCAACAAGGATTCAGGTGTATTTCATAGATAATGACGACTATTTCACAAAGCGTCAGATGGCATGCGACGAAAATGGAAACGAATACAACGACAACGGTGAAAGATCTATTTTCTTTGCAAGAGGAGTTCTCGAAACTATTAAAAAGCTTCACTGGAATCCAGACATCATCCATTGCCAGGGATGGATTGGTTCCATCATTCCTTATTATGTAAAAACTGCATATAAGGACGAGCCGTCATTCGCAAATGCAAAAATCGTAACTTCACTTTTCAGTGACGGATTAAAGAATGATATCGAACCGACATTCAGACAGTGTCTTGAATTTAAAGATGCACACAGTGATGTCCTTGACAATTATAACGAGAAGTTTGACTTCACAGAATTCCAGAAATTCGCTATCGACTATTCCGATGGTGTAGTTGAAGTTGGAGAAGGGGTCAACAAAGAACTTGTAGAATATGCAAAGGCAAAAGGCATGCCTTTCCTGTCTCAGCCAAACGCAGCAGAAATCAATGCCGACGATTACGACAAATTCTACGAAAAAGTTTTTGGAAACAATAAATAACTCAAGATTCTCTGTAAGGATAATGCATACGCAAGCCCGTTTTGCCGCTATGACACAAGCGAGCTTGCGAAATTTTTTAGTGGATTTATGAAAATAAACAGAATAATATTTACACTTGCCATTATATCAACATGCCTGTGCGCATGTGATGACAACACGGATGGTATAGGTTCTTCCATCATTGATAACCTCGACAACGTAAATGTAACTTGTGATACATTTTCTGTTGCATCGAAAACGATAGAGGCAGGACCGGTATATTCGAGGAGTACAACAGGGTATTTGGGAAAAGTAAAAGACCCAGAGACTAAAGCTTACGTCAAAGGGGATTTTACAACGCAGTTCTACACTCTCGAGGGTACTCAGCTTCCAGACAAAGAGTCAATAGCGAGCATGCTAAAAAACGGAGAGATTATTGCCGATTCATGTGCAATATATTTATACTACGATAGTTACTTCGGAGACTCTCTTTCCACAATGAAAGTAAAGGCTATGGAACTGAAAAAGCCTATGGAGGAAAAGGAAAAATACTATTCTGACTTTGACCCGGAAACGCTATGTCGTACAGACAACGGATCTGTAAATGTGAATAAGACATATACCCTCTACGACTTAGCAGCAGATACTGTAGCAAAGAAAATTAAAATCAAATTGCCAAACTCTACTTTGGACAGTGAAGGAAATATAAAGAAATATGCATATTATGACCAATCTGGAAACGGATATTATAACTATGGTACATATCTGATGCATAAATTCTATGAAAATAAAGACAATTACAAAAATGCTTATACCTTCATCCATAAAGTGTGTCCTGGCTTTTACTTTAAGTCTACAGACGGTTTAGGTTCCATGGCAAATATAAACATGAGCCAGATGCTTGTATACTATAAATACAAATATGAAAAGACAGCTGACGATGGAACGAAGAAGGACACTACGGTTAGTGTAGTAACGACTTTTGCCGGAACTGAGGAAGTTATACAGGCTTCGAAGATTAGTGGTAATAACGGGAGAATTAATATCGACAACGATAAATATACCTACGAAAAGTCTCCTGCTGGTCTATACACAGAGTTGGAAATTCCTGTAGACGAAATTTTCTCAAACCACGAAAATGACACTATAAACTCTGCAAGCATTGCCCTAACGAAAGTTAGCAACGACTCGTATGAGAAATACAGCTTCGGAGCACCAACTACACTACTCATGCTACCGAAAGACAGTCTGAAGTCATTCTTCGAAGAGGGAAAGCTTCCTGACAACAAGGTGTCGTATATAGCCACCTATTCATCCACAAGCAGTACCGTAGGAACAGCAACTAATGCATACACGTTCCACAACATTGCTGACCTCATAAAATATATGAGGAACAACAAGGGGAAAACGGATTGGAACAAAGTATATGTCGTACCTGTTTCTACAACATACGAGACTATAAATTCAAGACAGCAACTGGCTAAAGTTGAAAACGACATGAGTTTAAGCTCAATACGAATAGTACGCGGTGACGGACTTAAAGATTCGAAGAAAAAAGATGACATTAAATTGAAGCTAACCGTCGTATACAGTAAATTCCAGAAGAAATAATTCTTATGGCAGATAATTTTCTCGAAAGACATATGCGTGACTATGAAGAACGCAAGGCTAAGTGGCTTGCAAAGAAAAAGCATATTGTCAGAAAAACTAAAAATGATATCGAGAAGCCTGAAGACGAGGCTTTATAACATAGGAAGCACCAAATTTGGTGCTTCCTTTAAGTCTTTTAAGGACAAGGAGTTTGCCATATCAAGTTTAAAAAGATGATAAGAAGAATCAGACATATTCTGAATATTTTCGTATGGACCGTAATTGGTTCATATATACTCTTGTCTACCCTACTCCACATACCATCAATACAGGAATATACAGGTAACTGTGTATCTACTGTATTGGAAAAGAAATTTGGAAACAAGGTCAGCATCGAATCTGTTGACCTTGGATTTCTAAACAGGCTAATAATTGACGGCTTTAAATTCCACGACAAAAACGGCAAGAATATGTTACAAGCCTCAAGAGTAAGTGTAAGTATTGATATCTGGCAACTTTTACAAGGAAAAATAGATATATCATCAGCACAAATATTTGGACTGAAAGCTAATCTGTATCAGAGCAGTGCTAATGAGAAGCCTAATTATCAGTTCGTTATAGACTCCTTGTCATCAAAGGAAAAAACTGAGTCAAAGTTGGATTTACGTATCAATTCTTTCATCATAAGAAATGGTGCTATAAAATTCGACAGACTTTATATACCTCATATTGCAAACAAAATTGACCTTAACCATATAGACATTACACATATAAGTTCATCTGTTTCAATTCGGGAAATTAAAGAAAACAGTATATGCGTTATGTTAAAGAGACTGTCTTTAATGGAAAGCTCCGGACTCAAGGTGAACAACCTTACATTTTATCTGTCAGCAGACAAGAAAAGTGCCGAGCTTAAAAATTTCAGTCTCATTATGCCTAACTCATGCTTAAATTCAGCCTCAACAAAAGCTTCATATACATTTGATTCAAAAGGCCTTGAATTGAACAGTATAGATGCATGCGGAAATTTAGAAGGCAATGTGACAATAAAAGATTTCTGTTTCATTAGCCACAACTTATCAAAATATTCTCCAAAGCTGAATATCAAGACAAGTTATTCTGTAAAAGACGGAAGAATAAGCATCGACGACCTAAGACTCAAGTCAATAGACAAATCGCTAAGTCTGAAAGCAACAGGAACAATACGCCCTTTCGTGAAATCCAAGGACTGGAACATCAATATACAATGGCTGAACATTGGACAATATTTTATTGAAAATGTTCATAAGGCTCTTCAGGCTATAAATGTTTCCATACCTAAACCTGTTGGGTGTATAAAGGAAATACATATAAAAGGAGTAGCTCACGGAACAACATCTATGGCTGAATGTAATTCTATCTTAGCGACTAATGTCGGTTCGGTAAAATCATCTGTTAAAGTTGCAGGAGAAAGAATGGAGATAAATGCCATAGCAAAAGATCTAAACATTGGGAATATCCTACAGAATAATGAAATAGGAAAAATCACTATAAACCTAAACTCTAAAGGAAAAATAAAAAACGGACAAATTGAAGAGTTAAAAGCAAACGGGTGCATAGAAAACATGCAACTAAAACAATACTCTTATAAAAACTCGTCTTTCAATATATCATACAATGGAAACGAAGCAAGCGGAAATTTCACAATTTCCGACCCTAATATAATTGCATCTATAAGCGGAACAGCAAAAAACTTAAAGAGCAAGCCGACTACAACCATAACAGCGAATGTAGAAAAGATAACTCCCAGTAAACTTCATCTTTCTGAAAAATGGGGAAATGCCACTTTCAGTGCTGAAATACTTGCACGCACCACAGGAAACAACAAAGAAAACTTCAATGGAGAAGTCTCCATTAAAAACTTCGTTTACTCTGCCCCGGCTGAAAGGTATACTATAAAAGGAATAGATACAAAGATCAGTCCAAAATATCTGTCGGTAAATTCTGATTTCGGTACAATAGAAATACAAGGTAAATACAACTTGCTCACACTTGACGAAAGCATCTTTGGAGCAATAAAGAACAAAATTCCAACCGTCCCCGGATTGGAAAAGAAAATCTATTGTTCAGAAAACGATTTTAAACTAAAGGCAGAAATAAAAGAAACAAAATGGCTTAATGTACTCGCCGGCATACCTTTCCAAGCAGATTCTACAATAAATGTCTATGCAATTGTAGATGACAACAAAAAGAGCATAAAGGCTAATGTTTCCTTGCCGCAATTCATATATAACGGTAACAAATACAGAAACGGCGAAATGCATATAGACACTCGGAATGACTCTATATTAACGACATTAAACATAAAAAAAATACTCGACAACAATGAAGACATTCTGCTGAATGTTAATGCAAATATTGCAAACAACAAGGTAAACAGCAAATTGTACGTTGACTACAATACCCCGACTCATATAAAGGGGACACTTAATACACAGGCACAATTTTATAAAGACAGTAATGGGAAAAATACTGTTCTTTTAGAATTCTCACCATCAACATTAATGGTGAAAGACTCTATATGGAATATACGCCCATCGAGTGTTGTATACAACAAATCCAAAATACAATTTAATAATTTCTCGATTTCACACGACAAACAATATATTAAGATTGACGGTATTGCAACGAATAGCAGCAATGACTCTATATGTATCGACTTTGCCGACGTTGATGTCAAATACATCCTCGATTTGGTAAATTTCCACTCCGTAACCTTCAACGGTATGGCAACAGGCAAGGCATACATGAAGTCCGTTCTTAAAGATTCACAGGCTTATACAAATCTGAAGGTAAAGGACTTCAAATTTCAGGATGGCAATATGGGAACATTGCACGCCAACGTAAGATGGAATAAAGAAGACAAACAAATAGACATCGATGCTGTTGCCAAAGAGAATGAAAATGAAAATGAAAATGCAAATACTGTAATCAAAGGATATGTATCGCCCGCAAGAAATTATATTGACCTTGGAATAACGGCAAACAATACCAATATTGAATTTCTGAAGAGTTTCTGTGGAAGTTTCATATCTGACGTGAATGCACATGCCAACGGCTTTGCACAAGTTTACGGTGATCTAAGCACTGTAAATCTTAGAGGAAAACTTGTAGCTGACGGCAATATTAAAATCAGTACGCTCAACACGACTTACACACTAAAAAACGACACCATAAACATGGTGCCTGACGAGATTATATTCAGCGGTGATACTGTAACTGACCGCAATGGTAATATTGCCGTTGTAAAGGGTGCCCTACACCACAAGCATCTAACGAAACTGACATATGATCTCGACATCACGGCAAATCGTTTTTTATGCTATGACTTCAAATCTTATGGCAATAATTCATTCTATGGAACTATTTACGGAACAGGACAATGTAAGATAACAGGACGGCCACATAACATACGCTTTGACATCAACATGACTCCACAACGTGGATCTTTTATAGAATATAATGCATCTGACCCTAACTCTATAACAGAGCAGAATTTCATATCGTGGGTTAACCATGACAAAGAAAAGAGCACGACAAATACTGGAGATGAAAAAGTTATAAAAGATACAGAAACTTATAATGGCACGAATATAAATGATGCCTCTGATATGCATCTTAACTTTAACATAAACACAACGCCAGACTTTACATTGAGGGTACTCATGGACAAGGCGAGTGGAGACAAGATAGCCCTGAACGGAAATGGAGCCATTAAGGCAAGCTACTTCAACAAGGGTAGTTTTGATATGTTTGGAACATATTTAATTGACCATGGTTCATACAATCTGACAATACAAAATATTATCAAAAAAGATTTTCAGTTCCAGTCAGGAAGCAGTATTGTATTCGGGGGAAATCCATTTAATGCATTGCTGAACCTTAAAGCCGTATATCCGGTTAACGGTGTTTCATTGGCTGATTTGAAAATTGGAAACAGTTTCAGCAGCAACAATGTAAGAGTGGATTGCATTATGAATATCAGCGGAACACCAGAGTCAATAAACGTAGACTTTGACTTTGATTTACCGACGGTAAATAATGATGCGAAACAAATGATTCGTTCTTTGGTAAATAGTGAGGAAGAACTAAACCAGCAAGTTGTATATCTGCTGGCAATAGGACGTTTTTATGTTGACAACAAAAACAACTCCACACAAGAAGACGCTCAGCAAAGTCAAACAAGTCTTGCCATGCAGAGTCTTCTGAGCGGTACGATAAGTCAGCAAATAAACAATATTCTCGGTACGCTGATAAAAGACAACAACTGGAATTTCGGTACAAACATCAGCACAGGAACTGAAGGATTCAATAATGCTGAATATGAAGGATTGTTATCAGGAAGACTCTTCAGTAACCGTCTGCTGATTAACGGACAATTCGGTTACCGCGATAACCCGAACACTACATCGTCGTTTATTGGCGACTTCGATTTGAAATACCTCCTGACTCCATCAGGAAACATCGCAATTAAGGTATATAACCAAACTAACGACAGATATTTCACGAAGTCTTCATTGAACACGCAGGGCATAGGATTGATTATGAAAAGAGACTTCACGAATTGGATGGAAATGTTTGGATTCAAGAAAAAGAAAAAAGAAAAGAAATAAAAAGACAAGGGAGAGATTACTATCTGTGTAATCTCTCCCTCTCTTTAAATACTTATCTCGCCGCTACCGAAACAACAATGATGATTCTCATCGTATACAACACAAAATTGTCCTGGAGCAACTCCGTGGATACTTTCTGCGGCATGAATAATAAAATGTCTATCGTCAACCTTCTCTATAGTAGCAGGATGATACTCTGGCGTATGCCGAATCTTAAATGTTACATTTTTCATATCCACTTCCTTTGTTAGAAAATGGAAATCAATGACTGGAAAATCTTTTTTATAAGCTGTCTGAGGGTCATACCCATGACTGACATAGAGGATATTCCACTTTACATCCTTCTTAACCACGAACCAAGGACCGCCGCCAAAACCAAGTCCCTTTCTCTGTCCTATTGTATGATACCACAAACCACGGTGCTCACCTATTTTCTTACCCGTTTCAAGTTCTATAACATCACCGGGGTTATCTCCGAGATAGCGACGAATATAGTCATTGTAATTAATCTGTCCAAGAAAACAGATACCCTGACTATCCTTCCTCTTAGCATTAACAAGATGCTCACGAAGTGCGATTTCTCTCACCTCTCCCTTTTGGAAATGACCAATCGGGAAGATAGCTTTCTTTAATTGCCATGAATATATTTGTGCAAGGAAATCAGTTTGGTCCTTTACAGGATCAGGACTCGTAACGAGCCACTTGTCTCCATTTTCATCAATCTCTGTTTGAGCATAATGTCCTGTAGCGATAATATCGTATTTATACCCTATTTTATCATGAAAAGCACCAAACTTAATCAACCTGTTGCACATAACATCAGGATTAGGAGTAAAACCAGCCTTCACCTTCTCCATAGTGTATCTCGTTACCTCATCCCAATATTCCTTATGGCAGTCTATAATCTGCAAAGTGCAACCATACTTGTGTGCAACAGACGTTGCCATCTCAAGATCTTCCTCTGAAGAACAATCCCACTCTTCTTTCTCTTCCGGGCCTATCTTTATATAAAAGCAATCGGGATGTAGTCCATGACTCACAAGCTCATATACTACAACAGAGCTATCAACGCCACCAGACAACAGTACTGCTATTTTCTTTTCCTTAAGATTCTCGAAATCCATCCGCAAAATTTGTTTTTAATCTTTCAACTTTGAAAGTACATCATATATTCTCTGTACCGGCAAACCCATTACATTAAAATAACTACCATTTAATGCTGTCACCCCAATATATCCAATCCACTCTTGAATACCATAAGCGCCAGCCTTATCAAAGGGCTTGTAATTGTCAATATAGAAATCTATTTCTTCTGTAGTCAGCTTCTTAAAAGTAACATCAGTTGTAACATGAAAACTGTTTTTCTGTTTTGCTGTTGCAATACAAACACCTGTTGTAACCTGATGAACTCTTCCACTCAACATTCCGAGCAT
>DAIOXG010000096.1:0-6612 GCA_036758085.1 Prevotella sp.
TGAAATTTCTTTTTGTCTGTTTGCTTTAAAAATCATAAATTTGAGTGAGTAAACCGGAAAACATATACCAAAATAAGTAAAATGCGTATTGGCGCATACAAGATTTATGTATAACTTTGCAGCAGAATAAAAACACAACAGATATGCAACTTATAAAAGACAAGCAATTCGGTGGTGAGCGTCCTCTCTTCGGCACCCACGACCTGCACATTGACAATGTCCTCATAACAGAGGGCGAGTCGGCAATAAAGGAATGTAGAAATATCAAGGCAACAAACTGTCGCTTCGAGGGCAACTACCCCTTCTGGCATGTTCATGGCTTCGAGATAGACAACTGCTATTTTGCCGTAGGCGGACGCTCGGCACTATGGTATTGCGACCATCTGAAGATGCGCGACACGGTAATCGACGCTCCGAAGATGTTTCGCGAGATGAGCCATCTCGACTTGAAGAATGTTACAATGAACGATGCCGACGAGGTGTTCTGGCGCTGCGACAATATTCATATAGAGAATCTGAAGCTCCATGGCGGAACATATCCGTTTATGTTCAGCCACGACATTTATGTGGACGGACTGGAGAGCGACAGCAAATACGTGTTCCAGTATGCCCGCAACGTGGAGGTGCATAATGCAAAGATTACTACCAAGGATGCTTTTTGGGAAGTGGACAACGTTACGGTATATGACTCCGAGTTGAACGGCGAATACTTGGGATGGCACTCAAGAAACCTGCGCCTCGTGAACTGTCATATCACCGGAGAGCAGCCCCTTTGTTATGCCGACGACCTGGTGCTCGAAAACTGTACCTTTGGCGAAGACTGCGACCGTGCCTTTGAGTATTCCACCCTGCACGCTGATATCCGTGGCAGTATAACGAATATCAAGAATCCAACGTCGGGACGCATCACGGCAGACCATATCGGTTCGATAACACTCAACGAAAATATCAAGCAGCCTGCCGACTGCGTGATAGAGGAGAGAAAAAATAAGGAAGTATGAAATTCGATTTCGACAAGATAACGCCGCGACGCGGCACAAACTCATACAAATGGGACAGTGCGGAGGATAAAGACGTACTGCCAATGTGGGTTGCCGATATGAATTTCCAGACGGCACCATGTATCATCGAGGCTCTAAAAAAACGCGTGGAGCACGGCATCTTCGGATACACTCGGGTGCCGGAGGAATATTACGAGGCTGTAATCTCTTGGTTCCACCGCCGCCATCAATGGCAGATAGAGCGCAACTGGTTTATCTATACATCGGGAGTAGTTCCGGCACTCTCTGCCGTGATAAAGGCTCTTGCCAACGAGGGCGACAATATCCTCACCCTCACTCCGGTATACAATTGCTTCTTCTCGTCTATCCGCAACAATGGGTGCAAACTGAGTAGCTGTGCGCTGAAATACGAAAACAATACGTTCTCTATAGATTATGAGGATTTGGAGAGGCGTGCTGCCGACCCGAAGACACCGCTCCTCCTGCTCTGCAACCCGCACAACCCGTCGGGACGAGTGTGGACACGAGAGGAACTGCAGCGTATTGGCGACATCTGCATAAAGCATAACGTAATTGTAGTGTCCGACGAGATACACTGTGAGATTGTTCATCCGGGATACAAATACATACCGTTTGCGTCAATATCAGAAGAGTTTCAGAAACATAGCGTTACCTGTATCTCGCCAAGCAAGGCTTTCAATATCGCCGGACTGCAGATTGCCAACATCATCGTGGAGAACAGCGAGTGGCGCCAACGCATCGACAAGGCGATAAACATCAATGAGGTCTGCGACGTGAATCCGTTTGGCGTCATTGCCACCATAGCAGCATACAACGAGGGAGGGGAGTGGCTCGACGAACTCCTTGAGTATATCCATGCCAACTATCTCTTCTTCCGCGACTATTGCGAGAAGCATTTCCCGCAGTTCCCCGTGGCTCCGCTCGAAGGCACATATCTTGTATGGATGGACTGCCGTAGTTTCCATATTCCGTCGGAACAGCTGGAGGAAGACTTAATGAAAAAATCAAAACTCTGGCTTAATGCCGGCAGCATGTACGGCAAGGAGGGAGAAGGCTTCATGAGGTGGAACCTCGCATGTCCGCGACAGTTTGTAGAAGATGGACTGAAGAGGTTTGCAGAGTATGTTGATAACCGATAGGATTTACTATAATAATAAACGGCAATAGAGAACAATTGAGGCAAGATAGTTGGTCTTTATCTCTATTGTCGTTATATTTCGGATATAAATTTTGCCGGTTAAGAAAATATTCATACCTTTGCCGACGAAACATCAAGAGCAGTGTTAATCTGCACCAACCGAGCATGACAGCCACGGTGGTCAAGATACGATGTGGAAGATTATGTTTAACTTCAAAAAAATGTCATTATGGATAATCAACTTTATAACAAATTCGCTGCTGCATTTGCAGCAGACTCCCTCTCTTCACTTGTAGAATCATTCAACAGAAATGTCGACAGTCGTGGCTGGTCTTCAGTACGTGCCTATCATGACAAGGCACTCATCGACGAGTTCATACGTCGCGGCATTGACGTGTCGGCGGTGTCCGACGGCAAGAGTATCTCGTTTGCCCACCACGTGGCGCTTGACGGCAACCGACTCGTGAAAATAGATTAACCGTTGCGACTCTAACTGTATATTAATTAGAATATAAAAAGTCCATACAAAACCGTCTGCTCTTGGTCTTGTATGGACTTTTTGCATTTTTTCCAATCTTATAAGAAAAAGAAAACTGATAGCTTTCTCAAGAGTTGGAGTAACTTTGCTCCGCCCCTGAAGGAGAGGCCGGGAGGGGAAGATAACTCTATGAATAATATCGGTTAGATTCCGAAATGCTCCCTTACATCAGGCATCGCCCCGTTCTGTGTGCAGACATACGCACTAACCTCCACTGCAAGTTTGTGAGCCTCTTTAATAGACTTGCCGCTAAGGATTGCAGCGCAGAAAGAACCTGTGAATGAGTCGCCTGCTCCCACCGTGTCGGCAACTTCCACTTTAGGCGTTTCCTGATACGACACGCAGCCCGGAGTAAACACATAACTGCCGTTCACGCCACAGGTCAAGACGAGCATGTCGAGATTGTATTTGCCGAGGATAAGCCAGCATTTGTTCTCGATGTCAAGTCCCGGATAGCCGAACATTCGGCCGATCTGGATAAGCTCCTCGTCGTTGATCTTCAACACGTTGCAACGCTTCATCGATTCGCAGAGCACCTCTTTTGTATAGAAGTTCTGCCTTAGGTTGATGTCGAAAATCTTCAAGCAGTCATTTGGAGTGTTGTCCAAGAACTTGTAGATAGTCTCGCGGCTCACCACATTGCGCTGGGCAAGCGAGCCCCAACAAACGGCGAGGGTGTTCTCGGCAACCGCCTTAATCTCGTCGGTAAACGGGATATTGTCCCATGCCACATTCTCCTTAATATTATATGTAGGCACCCCGGCATCATCGAGTTCCACCTGCACCGTACCGGTAGGGTAGGGCACGCGGGGCATGACATAATTCAGCTGCTTTTCCTCAAGCTGTTCTATCGTCTCCTCGGCAAGCTTGTCCTCGCCAAGAGCACTAACGGCAATAGAGTTAAGTCCGAACTGTCCGGCATGATAAGCAAAGTTAGCCGGTGCACCGCCAAGTTTCTTTCCGTCTGGCAAAACATCCCATAGAGCCTCGCCAAGTCCTACTACATATCTATCTTTCATAGTTGTATATTTGATTTCTTTATTTTGTTAATGATAACGGATAGTGATAAGAGTTATTGTCTTGTTTTTTATAAAAATTATTGCTTTACCTTATTAATATAAGTGAAGAGATAAACCACGCCGACTGCCATTACAGCCACGGCACCCGTCTGTCCGATAGCGTCGCTCGCAAATCCCATAAGCAATGGGAACACCGTACCGCCGAACAAACCCATAATCATCAGACCGCTCACTTCGTTCTTGTGGTCAGGTTCTGAGATAAGAGCCTGTGAGAACACGATAGAGAAGATGTTGGAGTTGCCGTAACCAACGAGGGCAATAGCAGCATAAATCACAGCCTGACTTGTGCCTACAAACATGCCGATCATGCTCAGAGCCATCATCACAACGCTGATGACGAAGAAAGTGCGGGCCTTCATGATGCGCAGGAAGAATGAACCGGTGAGGCATCCAAGGGTACGGAAGATGAAATAGAGCGAAGTGGCAAAGGCTGCATCGTTGAGGCTCCATCTGAGTCGCTCGATAAGAATCTTCGGTGCTGTGGTGTTTGTGCCGACATCAATTCCCACATGACACATGATACCGATGAACGACAGCAGAACGATAGGTTTGCCGAGCAGTCTTACGCTGTCCATAAAGCCCGAAGTCTTACCTTCTGTCTTCTCTTCTGGGATAGCAGTAACGGCGAGGAACATAGCCGCAGCCACACCTATTATCATATATATAGGGAACAGAACCCTCCAGCCATATCCAAAGCTCGGAATCGTTGCCATAGCTCCCCACATGGCGATGTATGGAGCGAGGAACGAGGCGATAGCCTTGACAAACTGTCCGAAGGTAAGTGTAGATGCAAGGTTACCCTTGATAACCATCGACACCATAGGGTTCAGCGAAGTCTGCATCAGAGTGTTGCCGATGCCGAGCAGCGAGAACGACACGAGCATCAGTCCGAAAGTCTCGCCGAAGAGCGGCAAGAGCAATGATATTATCGTTACCACGAGCGACAGCAGCACCGTGTTCTTTCTTCCTATTTTGTTCATCAGCATACCCGTTGGCACACTGAAGATGAGGAACCAGAAGAATACGAGCGACGGAAACATATTTGCCGTGGCGTCATTCAGGTTCAGGTCTTCCTTCACGTAGTTGGAGGCTATGCCCACCATATCTACAAATCCCATGGCGAAGAAGCAGAGCATCACCGGGATGAGGGTAAGTTTAGCAGATTTACTCATTTTATTCTGTTTTATGTAAGTTCATTATTTCAGTTTATATACCGCATATTTCTTTGTCTTGCCCTTTATCATTACCTTGTCATAAGGTTTTGTAGGGAACACAAGGTTTGTCATTGCCATCTTTCCGTCGTTGTCGAACACCTCAATACTGCTCTTGTCGATGAATATGCGCAGCTTGTTCATTTTGCCATATGTCGGGGCCGTTGTAACGGCGGCAAAGTCGCTGCTGAAATCGGTCTTTCCGCTCAGTGTGCGGTCCATCGAGAATGTTTCGTCCTTTGCCTTATAAGTCATGACCACCTTCTCGCCCTTGCTGTTGCTCAGCGTAATCGTGGCATCACCCTTCAGATTCACCACCATTTCACATGCTTCGCTCAAAGACTTTGAAGGTTTTTTGCTGCGAGCGGCAGTAATCTCTTCTGATGGAACAACGCTACAATAAGTGTTGCCTTTATATTCGAAGAGTCCCAAGTCGCGAGGAATGGAGTTGGCTGAACGGTACTGTAGGGTAGGTACCTGGTTGGCATACTGCCAGTTGCTCATCCATGCCAGAGCTACGTGTCTGCCGTCAGGAGCATTGTCGAAAGTAACGGTGGCATAGTGGTCTTTGCCATAGTCCATCCATTTTGTTACATCCGGTTCCGACTCGCAAGTGAATTTATGTCCGTCGAAGTCGCCGACGAAATATTGTGTTGCCGAACCTCCGAAAGGACCGCCAGGGTTGATGTTGCATACAAGCATCCATTTCTCTTTGTCAGTTCCGCGTACTTTCATTTTCATCAGATCCGGACATTCCCAAACTCCGCCGTGGTTGCCATATCCTGCACCGAAAGAACTTTCATATTTCCAGTCCTTCAAGTTGTCGGAACTGTAGATGTTCATCTGCTGACCGGCAGCAAGAATCATATTCCATTTCTTTATATCCTCGTTCCAGAACATGTGAGGGTCGCGGAAGTCGGGCACGTTGCTCGTTATTATCGGATTGCCTTCATACTTGGTGAAAGTCTTTCCGTTGTCGGTGCTGTAAGCCATGCTTTGAACTTGGTTTTCAGCTGCAGAAGTGTAGAGAGCAACAATTGCCCCTTTGCCAAATCCGGCGGTATTGTCTTTGTCAACAACCGACGAACCGCTGAATATCATTCCCCAAGCATCCGGTTGAACAGGGTCGCCCTGAAATTCCCAATGTATAAGGTCGGTCGATGTGGAATGTCCCCACGAGAGGTTTTCCCATTGAGAGCCTTGAGGGTTATGCTGGAAATAGAGATGCCATACGCCGTCTTTATAGAACATGCCGTTCGGGTCGTTCATCCATCCGTAAGCCGGGGTGTGATGGTAGAGCGGACGATATTGTTCGCGGTTTGTCGTGTCAAAATTGTCTCTAGTCTTGATATTTTTCCAGCATGTGAAAGTGGAAATGCCACCATCGTTGCGGTAGTTGCCGTTCACGTGAATGTCAAGAGCCAATGTCTTTTCTCCATTGAATTCATCCAGATAAAGCGGAACATAATAGTCCACCCGGTTCATTGCCAGTCTCACGTTTAGCGACTTCATCTGTTTGTTGCCGGCAATAACCTTTATGTTGCTCATCTCTGCACTCTCCTGTACAGGAATCAGCAGGCATTTGCCATCTTGCTGTATACGGTACAGGCAATGGTTGGTGCTC
>DAIOXG010000096.1:6622-8608 GCA_036758085.1 Prevotella sp.
AAACTGTGTTTCCTGTGCGCATGCCGTGCCTATGGATGCCAGAGCGAATAGAACTGATAATATATTTCTTTTCATATCTTTGTATTCTTTAAATTTAAATGTTATCCTAAATCAATCCAATCACCTTTTCTGACTAAAGTTTACCGATTAAATCTGAACAATCTTTCTTTTGACTAACCTAACTTATATTATAACAAAATTCAACATTCTTATTTTGCGTCGTCATATCCTTTGTTCTGCTTATACAAACCTGGTATATAATATAACTGGTTGTATGGCACAGGATAGAACTCGTTTTTGCCTGCTGTGAAGTGGGCATCTTTCAAGTATTCAGCGTAAGTCTGATTTACAGTATTACCATCCTTGTCTGTATATGTGTATACATCTTTCTGCTCTGTCTTGAAGTAATTGTTAAGTGTTGTTGAGGCTATACCCCAGCGGCGCAAGTCGAAGAATCTACCGTCTTCCATTGCCAACTCAAGACGACGCTCCCAGCGCAAGCATTTTCTTGCTGTCTCCTTATCCTGGAAATAAGACTCAGGATAGATGGCTATGTCACACTGGTCTTTTGCATACTCAATGTGCTTGTCTATAGAGTTCTTTGCTCTCAGTCTGATGTCGTTGATTATAGAGCGTGCCTCCTCAAGACGGTCAAGTTCGATAAGAGCTTCGGCTCTCATAAGCATTACATCGGTATATCTCAGAACGTAGTCGTTCATTGCGAAGGCCTGCCATGAGCCGTTATATGTTTCACCTTTAGAACGCTGTGGCACTTCTTTCATTGAGGTGTAATAGCCGTAGACGTTAGGAGTACGGGCGTTCTTTGTCGTCAGAGTGTATTCCTTTTCGTATTTATACGGGAAGGTTGGCATGCCGACGGTGTGGAACAAGCGTGGATCCCATTTCTGGTCAGTTACCTTGCCGTTTACTGGATAGTCGATATTCTTGTTGTAGTCATCAAACTCAGGCAGTCCGTTGCGTGTCTTGAAGGCATTTACCAAGTCCTGTGATGGTTTGTGAACATCCCATCCGCAGGCCCATATTCCCCAACAGCCGTTCAGCATGTTCGACCAGTTGGCACGACCGTATTTTGTATGGTCTTCGCTATAATCAGAGGTTTGCACGGCGAATATGGACTCCTTGCTGTTCTTGTATTCTGGCAAGAATATATCACCATAGTCTTCCAGATATCCATAGCTTGAGTTCTTCACCTCATCAGTATAGTCAATAACCTTCTGCATATATTGCTTGTTGATATGGTCAACGCCGTCTGTTGCCTCATATCCGTCGCCCCAAGCCAGGGTGAGATAGCATTTTGCCAAATATCCGGCAGCTGCAATCTTGTTGGCGCGTCCGCCGTCAGCCTGCTTCTCTGGCAGAACGTCATGGGCAAACTGGAAGTCGTCGATAATCTTCTGGAACAACTCCTCGTATGTGAATTGAGTGTTAGGAGTCTTTTCCGTAGCCTTTTCGGCATATACCTTTTCGTCAATCCATGGAATCTGACGGAACATGGTAATTAGTTTGAAATAGAAATGTGCACGGAGGAATTTTACTTCAGCTTCACGTTGCTTTGTAGTTTCGGCACCAAGAGTATTTTCGCCGTTCTGCTCCAAAGAAACGAGAGCACGGTTGCAGCGCGAAATGGCGCAGTAAAGACGATACCAAAGTTCGTCGAGTTCACCTTTTGTAGAAGTCAGAGTTTTCCATATTTCCACATCGTGGTAGCCTGTGTCGCCAGTTCCCCAACCACCTTTCAGACAGTCGTCTGATGCCAAGTCGCCGTATGGCCAGAGGTTGAACGGATAGCTGTACCAGCAGTCGCCGAGCATAGCGTATGCGCTGTTAACCATCTTTTCCGGTTCGCTAAGAGCCTTCTCTTCATCAACCACAGCTGTCGGGGTATAGTCCAGAAAATCATCACAACTTGTGAATGTTCCTGCAAGTGCTGCTGCAAGCACTATTGTATATATCTTTTTCATAATG
>DAIOXG010000097.1:0-8488 GCA_036758085.1 Prevotella sp.
CCAAAGCCATATTGGCTCTGAAGTATCCTCTCGTTATTTTAATCTAAAGTATTTTTCAGAACTTAGTCTGCGACTTATACCTTTTCTGTCTACATCACATACTTAACACCTTTTTTCACTACAATTCCGTGATAGCTGTCGCCGACACGCTGACCACTGAGGTTATAGACAGAATTATCCGCTGCCTCATTATCAACCTTGTTTTGCACAACAGTTATACCCGTTGTTCCGCCCATAAGCGTTATCTCGTCGCCAGCCTTGGTCGGTATGTCATAAAGATAAGTATCAGGCAATTTGGTGTCTGGAATCTTCGACATATCCTTTACTATCGGATCCGGTGTACCGTAAGGCTGCATCAGAGGATTGCTGTTGCTGCCTTCGGCTACGGTAAGAGCCGAACCATTGACATTCTTCAGCGGAGTGGCAGTGCGAAGACGCAGGTTGTCGCCGACGGTAGACTTTACAACTAATTTCACGATATTGCCATCTACCCATTTCATGTCCGTAACCACGAAACCTCCACGAGAGCGCAGTCCCTTAACCTCGCCGCCGGCTTTCCATTCCGTAGGCAGAGCCGGGAGAACATGCAGGAAACCGGCATGCGACTGTACGAGCATCTCGGCAATAGCAGCCGTTGCTCCGAAGTTTCCGTCGATCTGGAATGGCGGGTGAGCATCGAACATATTAGCGTATGAACCGCCGTCGGAAGATGCTATAGTTACGTTAGGATCGAGCAAAACGAGCTGGTTCTTCAGAATCTTCATGGCATGGTCGCCGTCAAGCATACGTGCCCACATAGCTTCTTTCCATCCCATAGACCATCCGCGGGCTGCATCGCCACGACCTACGAGGCTCTTGTGTACAGCATGATAGAGGGTAGGATTCTCGTATGGCGAAACCTGGTTGCCGGGGTATGCGCCCCAGAGATGCGACAGGTGGCGGTGAGAAGAAGTTTCCCTGTCCCAATCTTCCTGCCACTCCTGCACCTGACCGTATTTTCCGATGCGCCAAGGAGTAATCTGAGCCTTCAGTTTGTCGAGAGCATCGGCAAAGTCAGCATCCTTGCCGAGTGCACGGGCTGCAAGAGCAGTATTCTTCAAGAGGTCGTAGACCATTTCGTTATCCATTGCAATACCGCCAAAGAGGGCGATATTAGCCGTCTTGCCGTCGCTGCTCTTGGTGAAAGTGCCAATACCCGGATGATTCTCCGGCGAGTTGCTCGGGCAAACTACCATGTAGCCTGTGTTTGGATCCTTCACGAGGAAGTCCTGGAAGAACTCTGCTGCTCCCTTCATTACAGGATAGACCTCGGCAAGATACTGCTTGTCGCCAGAGAAGAGGTAGCGCTCCCAGAGGTGAGAGCAGAACCAGGCGTTGCAAGTAGGCCATACGCCAACCGTTCCGTTGTCTACGGCTCCCGTTGTGCGCCAGATGTCGGTGTTGTGGTGAAGAGCCCAACCGCGTGCTCCATACATCTTCTCGGCTGTCTCTGCACCGGTCACGCTAACGTCTTTTACCATTTCAACAAACGGCTCATGACATTCGGCAAGGTTTGTTACCTCAGCCGGCCAGTAGTTCATCTCAACATTGATGTTTGATGTATATTTAGAGTCCCAAGCCGGATACTGACGTGCGTCCGGATTCCATATTCCCTGCAGGTTGGCAGGCTGAGTGCCAGGCTGCGAGGATGAGATGAGCAGGTAGCGGCCAAACTGGAAGTAGTTGGCAGCGAGCTGAGGGTCGGCAGTTTTGTGGAATTCCTTTATGCGCTGCTCCGTGTCCTTTGCCTCCTGAGTGGCGTTGCCGTCGAGAGTCAGGTCTACACGGTCAAACTGCTCTTTGTATACCGACTCGTGGTCGGCAAGTGTCGTAGCATAATCCTTGTTGCTGTTCTCGTAGTTCTGAAGATAAGCGAGAGCCGTAGCACTTGCATCGCCGCTAACGTCGTTGTATTTCTTGAAGTTTGTTGCCTGAGAAATAACGATGGTTGCATGTGTAGCGCCGCTGATGTTAAGGCGCGGAGCGTCGGTAGCGGCTCCGGCAGTGCCCTGTGCATAGATTGTGGCCTTGTCGCTGGTAATAGTTCCGTCGCAGTCGAGCACACGGATGTAAGAGCAGAGGTTAAGCTTGTTGTCCACGTTCTCACACTGGGCGCGGGCTGGACCCATAGTTGCCTTTATGGTGTGGTCGTCGAAGAGTTCGTTAGATGTAAGTTTCTCGATATTCGACTTGTTGCAGCCTGTATATGCAACGTTGAAGTCGAGCTTTCCCTGCTGGTCTGCCTCAAGGCGAACCACGGTAACGTTGTCTTTAAACGAAGTAAACACCGTGCGCTTGTAGCCCACGTTCTTCACGTGATACTCCACGTTGCTCGTTGCCGTATTCATGTCGAGATAGCGCACATAGCCCTGCGCGTCGGTAGCATCCTTGGTCTGTCCGCTCTCCTCGTCGTTGAAGCGCTGACCCGGGAAACCGAGCAATACCACTCCGGCAGCACGGTAGCTTGCTCCGTGGGAGCCTTGCGACATCCAGTTTTTTACGGCGAGGTCTTGCACTGAAGCATAGTCCTTGCTGAAGATGCCCTGCTGCACCTGTTTCAACACGCCCTTAGCATTAGTGTTGTAGTTGGTGTTAGGACCCTGATCCCAGAATGTGTCTTCGTTGAGCTGCAGTGTGTCGCATGCCACGCTGCCCGAATGCATCACTCCCAGTCGGCCGTTGCCCAGAGGCAGAGCCTCCTCCCAGTAGCCGGCAGGCTTGTTATACCACAGGTTGTTCTTGCTCTCGATAGTAGGAGCCGGTATTGGGTCGGTATCGGCTGTGGTGAAGCTGAATTTCACAGCCTGGGCGCTTACGTTGCCCGACAGGTCGCTTATTGCATTTGCCGGGAGATTAAAATGGTATGTGCTGCTCTTGTCCAGTTTGGAATAGGCGAAGCGCACGATATTGCCGTTGGCTGTAGGCACGAGCTTAGTCTCCTTGTTGCTCTTGTCGCTTGTCAGAGAAGCCTCTGTTCCGTCGGCAAGCTGCACGCTCTCGTTGAATTCAAGGGCAATCGTTCCGCTTGTTGCCACGTCGGTGGCGTTGTCGGCAGGACGTGTTGCCGTGAGTTTTGGAGCCTCGTGGTCGTCGGCAAGAACATTGAAGTATTTCAGATTGTAGTTGCTGTTTTTTGTTGCACTCACGATAAAGAGTCTGATGATTACATTCTCCTTGTTGTCGGCATTGAGATTGTAGGTGGCATCGTTGTAGGTGTTCCAGTGGCTGCCGCTCACATAGTCGTCGAGTGTGGTCCATGTCGTACCGCCGTCTACAGAATATGCCACTCCAAAATGGGTGGAACTGCTGGAGCCGTCGCCGATGGCGAAGTTCACCTTCACGTTGTTCAGACTTGTCGTCGGGAAGCTCGCCTCGAAATACTGGTCGTGTTTCTCCGGATTGCCGTAGTCTTCCTTTTTGGTGAATTTATCGAGCGAAGTGGATGCCGTGTTCAGGCGCAGCACATAGCTGTCTTTGCTCTGTTTCACTTCCCATTTGCCGTCGCTCGTCTTCAGCGTCAGCTTGTAGTTTGCCTGTACCCCATTGCAGGAGTTTGGCAAGAACACCGGTTGTTTTGTTTTCCATGCGGTATTGCTCAGTGCCGTCCACCCGCTGCCGTCGGGGGTGTAGGTTACAACCGTACCGCTGTTTGTGGCTTCCCATCCTTCGGAGAAAACCCACGACGCCACTGCCGCCTGCTGAGCGGCGCTGACCGACGGACTGAAGGCTATGAATGCCAACAGTGTCATCAGTAGATGGCGCAAACGATTTGTCGCTTTGTTCATGTTTTAAATGTTTTGATTTTAACTTTTGATAGATTTATTTTCTGCGGCAAAGGTAGAAAAAGCGTATAATGTATGCGTGGATTATCTTCCCCGGCAGGGGGATTATCGTCGGGAATAGCGGAAAAGCCCCAGAACAGGAGGATTTTCACCGTATTATGCTGTAGTGTTAAGCTAAAGGATTCCGCCGTTTTCTCTCTCTTGTTGTGATGGATAGCTGCTGAAGTCATCTCAAACAGTGCATACAGTTATCTCATTTCGTTCGATACACACATTCATTTCGTTCGTTACACACATGCGTTTCGTACGATATGAACGCGTGTAACGAACGATATGAAATGACTATACCTATGGTTTGAAACGACTCGGGAGTGGATTGCCGACAATTAAGTATTCGAAGGGACGGAATACAGATTGTATTCCTTTATATAAACGGTGTCATGTATACAGGAAGACAGATGGTGTCCCCGTCTTTCTTCAGGTCTTTTGTATATATCAGATATTTGTTTTTGACTCTCGAAGAGTATTTTTCATTGAAACGGTCCAAGGAAGCATGTGTTTTGTAGCCAGATGATTTTACTTCTATCGGACTGACCTTGCTTTCCTCCGTGACCAAAAAATCAACTTCGTAATATCCTTTTCCATCAGGCTTACGTATCGTATGATAATACAATTCGCGACCTGACGAACGCAACATCTGCGCAACGACATTCTCATATACGTATCCTAAATTGGTGTATATCTTGTCGCTAAGCAACTTCTGGTATATTATATTTTCCGTGAATTCATGTGAACGAAACGCAAGAGTAACAAAGAGTCCGGTATCTGCAGCATACATCTTATAATATTGAGAGTTTCTTGTAAGGGCAAGTCCGGCGTTAGGGTCATCACAATGATATGCCACATTTACGACTTTTGATTCTTCCATCATCTTTACGATATCCACTATTCTTTCCTGTTTTTCACCAGGGACAACGGAAGAGATCTTGTATCTTGAAGCATTTTTGCTCAACTGTTCGGGAATAGCATCAAACATTGCCGTGGCTTTCCCCGTTTCATCAATCTTCCTAAAATCATCTTCATATAATGCGATGATATTGCGCTTTACCATATCAACGGCACTCAAATTGTTGCTTTCTATATATTTGTTTACAGCCTGCGGCATTCCTCCCACAAGCATATAAAGCCGAAAATTGCGCATCATCTTCCTGTGAACAGCATCTCCAAGTGACTTTCGCAATTCAAACAACTGCTTGAGCAACGGTATAGAAGCAGTATCACCCAAAGCCCACCGAAACTCCTCGAAGTCCATCGGACACATCGGTATACGCATTTCCTCACTCGGTATTATGATATCTTTTACGCTCTTGCGGATGGATATGAGCGAGCCCGTCTCAATATAGTCATAACGGTGGTCTTTTACCAAATGTTTTATTGCCTGACGCGCCAAGGGCTGTTTCTGAACTTCATCAAATACTATTACCGATTTACGCTCATGCAATGTTACCCCATACAGAACCTGAAGACGGATAAATATATAGTTCAAATCGGACAAGTCATTGAACAACTCGTTTATTTCTCTTGAGTTCTTTGAGAAATCTATAATGATATAAGACTCATATTCGTTTTTGGCAAATTCCTCAACAATCGTAGATTTGCCAATACGTCGCGCCCCCTCGATAAGCAATGCTGTTTCTCCTGCGCTCTCCTGCTTCCAGCGAAGCATTTTATCATATATTTTCCGCTTGAATATCATATAACTTATATTGCGTTTTACAATGCAAAAATAAGGCTTTTGCCGAAAACCGCAAAATCTTTTACCCGCAAAATGCCGAAAACCGCAAAATTTATAGGATTAACATGAATATTGTTCTTATATAAACGGCGTCATGTACACCGGAAGACAGATGGTCTTGCCGTCTTTCTGTAAATCCTTTGTATAAACAAGTTTGCATCGAAAACCTCCGAAAATACGCAATTGTTTGCACAAGAAAAGCCTTACAAAGACTTACTGCATATTGAAGTCCCTGTAAGGCTTAGCATTTATTTACCTTAAAATATGATTTCCCTATTTGTTCTCCTCCGGAGCCTTGTCAATCAAGTCCATAAACTGGTCGAGCTTAGGAGTGATGATAATCTGTGTGCGACGGTTGCGCTGCTTTGCCACGTCGGAGCTGTTGTTCGTCAATGGGTTGTACTCGCCACGTCCACCGGCAGTCAAACGCTTCGGATCTACGCCATAGTCGTTCTGCAGAGCCTGTACAACGCTTGACGCACGTAAACAAGAGAGGTCCCAGTTGTTGCGAATATTCTTCATCGAAGCAGCACTGGTGTTTACAGGCACATTGTCGGTATTACCCTCGATGAGCACGTCGTAATCCTTGTAGTCCTTGATAATCTTTGCTATTTTGCTCAGAGTCTCGGCAGCACGGTCGTTGATTTCGTAGCTTCCGCTCTTGTAGAGCATATTGTCGGCAAGCGAGATGTAAACCACGCCCTTCAACACCTGCACGTCTACCTCCTTGCTCTCCTCCTTGCTCAGAGAGCGGGTCAGGTTGTTGGTGAGAACCATATTCAGCGAGTCGCTCTTGCTCTTCACCTCCACCAAGTGGCGGATATACTGGTTTGACTCGTTAATCTGGTCTACCAGTTTCTCAATGCTGATATTGTTCTGTCCGGCATTGGCAAGACTCTTGTCGAGCGAACCCTGTAGGGCGGCATAATCCTTCTTTGCCTGTGCGAGCTGTTCCTCAAGACTGGTAACGCGAGCCTTGCTTGCAGCAAGCTGCTCCTTGGAGTCCTGGTATTTATTTGTCAGCTCACGGTTCTCGTTCTGGCAGTTCTGCAAATCCTTTTTGCTTGCGCAGCTGCCCATAACGAGGCATCCGGCAGCAACTGCCATAATCAAAACTTTTTTGTTCATAATTGTATTCCTTTCTTTGTTTTGTTTATATTCTTTTTCCGTCATGCCCTTACATATTATATAATGTATACGGCATATTTCGCCCACGAAGTTATTAAATTAGACGCTCAAAAGTGCAAATAGTAAACCGGGGTTAAAACATTTTAACCTGAAAAGCTACAAGTTATTGTATATTAACGAAAAAATAAAGCTTTTTGTCTACAAGTAATTACATAGAATATCCGTTAGCAAGACTAACGAATTGAAGCAAATACATATCTGCATAGAGAAATATTTTATAAAAAATTCAGAATAAAGTAACCGCTGGATATTTTATATCAACCCTTTACAAGATATAAAATGCTCAGCGGTTACTCTTATACGGTAAACTCTAAATTGATGGCTCCAGAGTTCATGCTAAATTTCAAAACGACACCAGAAAAAAAAAGGAATATACACTTTTAAATTGGAAATGTTTTTTAGTGGGAAAGTCGTAACAAAGACATTTAAATACGTATTCGAATAGTCATATTACGAATCAAAAGCCAAGCGTCAAATCGTATTTTACGGTTTGACGCTTTATTTTATCAACAAATAGACGTATCTTTGCGGTATGAAAACAAAGATTATAACTCTATTAATACTCATTCAGACAAGCATCGGCTGTTTTGCACAAGCGTCATCTCAATATAAGCGATACCACGGCGACGGAATCGACAACGTGTTGGAATATACTCCAATGGCAGCATCGTTCATTCTCAAAGCCGCTGGAGTGAAATGCAGAAGCTCATGGGATCAAAGACTGTATAAGTCGGGAGCCTCTTTCATCCTCTGCTCCGGAACGACATGGCTATTAAAGAAATCCATCCATAAGATGCGGCCTGACGGAACTGACAACGAGTCGTTTCCCTCCGGACATACGGCTGTGGCTTTCTGCGGAGCCACAGTGCTCCACAAGGAATTCGGAAAGACTTCGCCATGGATTAGTGTGGCGGGATATACCGTTGCCACGATTACTGCCGTAGACCGCGTGCGCCGCAACCGCCACCACTGGGAGGATGTTGCTGCCGGTGCAGCCATCGGCTTTCTCTCGGCTCAGGCGAGCTACTGGATAGTGGACAAAATTACGGGAAAGAAGAAAAAGAAGGATGCCGATGGTAACATTATCAACGAGGAGCAGAAGGTGCAGGTGGGTGTAGGTGCCGACGGACTGGCGATGGTTATCAAGCTATAAAATTCTCATAATATATATTATAGAAAGTATTTTTTTAGACAAAAACATATAAAACCCCCGAAACAAGTAAAACCCTCGTTCCTCGGGGCTGCCGTTGTGCTGTCGTATTTCCTTACGAGAACAAGTTCTCGACGGAAATCCACCAACACACCGTCAATGCCTTCGGCATTTTTATTTGTTTCGGGCGATAAACATAAAAACAAAGGACAATCATTTTACAACCTATAAAACAGGTATCATTAAAATATATCTATCTTGTAAAGACAAGAATTGTAGTATTTTCTCACACTCTGTGTTTTAATTGTTTGTTACAAAAGATTGGTTTCCTATGTTTTTGTCTAAAAAAATACTTCTGATAATATATATTACAGAAAGTAAAGCTACGACGATTTTTCCTGAAAAGCAAAAAAAACTTAATTATGATATGTAAAAGCGACAATGTTTTGCTAAATCGGAAAAAGTTAGTAATTTTGCATCCTGTTTGGAATAAGTATCAAAAGGAAACAACAAAAAACGTAGATAGCAATGTCG
>DAIOXG010000098.1:0-8423 GCA_036758085.1 Prevotella sp.
TCCCAAAGGCAAGAATCGCAATAATCAAACGAGAACTTTAGCATTTGAATAGCCATGCTAATCCCACCTTTCATTTACTTGTCAAGCAGTTACGGAAAATCTTTTGGAATACCATATTCCAATGTCATTAAAGCGGAAAGCCTTACATTACCAAGATAAGCAGGTAATCCTGTTTTTGAAGACATCTCACTTATCCTTTTTAACACTGCTTTACACTCTTCCGGATAAATATTATAAAGAATTTGAGCAATATCATATTGCATCGAAACACTATTGCTGTTAAGATATGGTAAAATATCTTCTTGTCTATTCAAGTCAATTAGTTTTCGCGCGCATTTCCGCATTATCTCGAAATACTTATTATATTTTCCGATTGATTGATTATTTTTTAGAATCTCTTCTCGTATTGTTATTGCCTCAATCAGGCAATTGAGATCATCGGATTTTTTTAAACCCATTGCATACCATCCTTCCTATGGTAAGGAAACAAAGTTTTGCCAAGATAAATAATATAAAACTTTTATCTAGGATAATACCATATTGCAAAACCTTTTTCACCTTGTAATATGAACACTAAATACTATATCCGGCCTCAATCATTTTCTCTTTCCAAACTCGAAGTCCCTCTTCTAACTGCTTGTCAAAACTTTGACCGTTCAACCAATCTCGAAAAGATTTTCCCCCCGTGAAACCATGTGCACTGCTATAATACCTGCTTATCTTTTCATGAACAGTTTTGGGAGTAGCCCTAATATTTGCTGTGGTATTAATGTCACAAACACTAAATCCACTTCTTGTACTTTTAACTTGACATTGTTCAACAAGGTGATGCCATTGCCAATCTGATGGAAGTGGTTGCCCCGAATTTAATTTCAAAGCCTTTTTCAGCGCTCTGAAGTTCTTGAATTTTATGCCGTCTATTAAGTTGGGAATGCTTTCCCCGGCTTCGTCCAAGGCTTTTGTCAGTTTTTTAAAATCATTATAGGATATACCGTTGCCTTTTTGGATAGCCTTAATGATATTGTCGACCGAACTATTTGGAAGAGCTTTGATCAAAGCAGCAAGCACTTCATCATCCTTGGAAAGCTGCTTGCTGACCTGCGAAATAGCCTCAACAACTTTTGGCGCATCATCAGCATTTTTAGAGATAAATGCTCCCAGCTTAGGTGCTGCCTTTGCCACATCAGCGGCAGAGCCGCCCCACCCAACAATTTGGTTGATAAAGCCGCAGCACTTTTTCCACCAAATGTTCCGTAAGGAACTTATTCAACACTTTCACAATTGATGGAGCAATAGAATTTCTACTTATTTATAAAAAGAGTGTTATCGTACGATGTAAACGTATTTTTTTGAGGTGTATAGTTAGCTTCATTATCATAATAGTACCACCAACCTTCTTTGATATCACCAACATTCTTGATCAAATTAAATACATCGAGTGGTTTTGCATATTGATACAACATTTCGTGAAACTGGTTACATTTTTCTGATTTCTTAAATTCCACAGCATAGTCGTTGTTTCTGAGAAATAGAATAAGCAATGAATAAGGAATAGGGGCGTAGATTCTTACAATGTTGCCATCTATCAAAAATCTTTGAAGATTTTTAAACTGAGACAAATAGATTGTCTTTCGAATGTAGCCTATCTCTGTCGTTTCAAAGCAGTAAAACCTTACAACCGAAAGTTGACTAAAATATTCTTCCGCCTTATAATGTGAAATTATTTCTTTTGCGGCATTCAAAATGATTTTGCCATTGTTAATTGAAATCTCTCCCGTATACAGCCCGCCATCATCAAGCAGCAAATATTCCTCGTAAGAATACAGAAACATCTCTATTCTTTTACAGCCGCTCGTGTTAATCAAAGCAAGTTTTTTTACCCTTGTTCCAAAATGATTCTCAATAAAAGCCTTCAAATCGTTAAAAATTACTTCTTCGACTGAGTTGTCATATGGTGACGAAAAAAACCTATGATATTCATCTAAATTGCCGATTTTCTTAAAAAACATAAGAAGTACTCCCGTTTAATTTAAATTACGCCTTCTCAGCCATATAAAAGCCGGTTTTCCTTGGATAAGACTTGTCAGTGGCAGATACAACTTTGATGCCAGAATCATCGCTTGCCATAGTCGCCGCGGAATACATCTTCCTGGAAAAAGTTTTTGTGTCGCGCAGTTCGTCCGGCTCGATACCGAAATTCCGCATAAGAACTTCCATGTCAAGGACGCAGTAAGTTCCCAGCTCGTCTGTTTCGGCATACAAGATATTGTTCTCCTCGTCAAACTCTGTCGCCACGGGGAGCAGCATATTTATTTCATCGAAGTATCTGAATATATTATACCGCTTTATCCCCTGTAAGTCAAGACAATTTTCAGCATATTTGCTGCCTTCGTTGGAAATATATTCGTCCGCAATCTTGTAGGTGAGTTTCACCTTGTCTACATCACCGCCAAGATAGCGCAGCTCAACAGCTCCGCCAAGCCGAGCATCGCTGTCGGTTACGGCGGAGTATGTGCTTTCACTTGCGGAAAGACGAGTATCTGCATTTCCTCCGGAGTGATTGAACCCTGAAATCCGAATTTTTTGGTTTCGCCCTTGGCAATCGGAATAGTTGACACGTTGTTCTCAACGAGAAATCCGTTTTCGGAATACAGTTTATTTGCGTTCCAAAGATTAGTTATCTCAAAATTGCCGTTGAACGCAAGCCGCCATGATTCAAGAGGCTCGTCCGAATTGTTTGTAACGGAAACCTCGGCGATAAAGCCGTTGTCCCAGTTATTTGTGATTTCATAGCTTATTTCTGAGCCGGCTGTGGAATCCACGGTTTTATTACAAAGAGAAACGCTTTCGGGGAATTTGAGATCTTCTCCCCGAAGCTGAAAGCCGAATTCTACAGTGTTGCCGGGTATTATTTCATAGTTGTACCCGCAGTTGCGAAGTACGATAATCTCTCCGTCATCAGTGCATACCTCGGCGTTCCAGATATCCGCAACCTCACCGAACAGTCGAGCTTCAGAGCCCAATTTCGCAGCGTTTCTTCACCATTGTTGGTGACAGACATCTCTATCTGCCGATAGCTGTCCCACTCGTTCTGAACCGTGTATGTAATTGTGCAATTTCCCGTTTCATAGGAACATGTGTGTTCTTCAGGGTATGACGCGAATGCTTCCGCCCCTACGCTGAACAGCAGAACCATGCTCATGAACAGAGAGATTAACTTTTTCATACGATTTCCTTCCTTATATCTTATTGAAATGTGTTAAATTGAGAGTAGAATTCTTTCTCACTTATAATTTTTGAATCATTGTAAAAACATGCGTTATGGAGTACTTCATTGTTAGACACAACTTTAAATGTTAAGCTGTAATTTGGGAGAATGTTTTCAATTATCCAATATTTATAACAGTCATACAACCAGCCGACATCTTTTGGCGAATTGTATTCCCCTTTTATAATTATTTCAATGTCAACACGATGATTATATTTTGACAAATCTTCGGTTGGGGGTTCGTCGAACGGATACAACATAGATTTGACATGAAGCAAATCGAAAATAACATCAATTTTAATATTACCTTCATTTTCAATTCCATGTGTCTTTATAAATTCATCTATTACATTTACGATTTTGAGTTTAGCCTTTGCGAAAGGGAAATAATCGCGTTTAAGTTCTCCGTCCTGTGCTGCAATAACGAATTCTACACCATCGTATTCGAATGTAATGCTGCTCTCTACTGCTGCTCCGACTAACCCCGGATTACCAAGTAACGGAAAATTGCTTTTGACAACCTTTGCTCCCGGATAATGTTGGCTTTGATACTCCAAAATTACTTTTTTGTCCGCTTGACGAAAATGCCAAAATGGTGGAGCATCAACAAAATCCCACACTGTAAAACCAATTATAACTGCTACAAATAAAACGGCTATAATTTTTTTGGGGCTTGATAAATGGCTACAAAACCATTTCAGCATCAACTTTTTAGAAATGACTGTTGATTGCTTAAAGTTGTAACTAGTATGCTGGTTTAAATTGTGCTTAGGCATTTGTCATACTCCTCATTCGAATATTATTCTTTAATGTATTTCAAAACTGTCTCATGCATATTTGGGTTTGACAAAATTGAAACATGATACATATCACCAAAAAGATTCAGCGGACCGTAATTATATTTATTATCTGTAGTAATAAATAAACACATTTTTTCAAATGCAACTATATTATCAAGTTCTGTTACGCCCCTTTCAAATTTAACACCTAATTGACTGTATAATTCAACAACATTATCATTGTAATTTACGTCAATATCGAAATAAAGATTTTGCTCCGAATACTTCTGTGAAAAAGCCTTATTGATGCTTTTATTAAATGCGTGTTCGGAAGCATATTCTGGAACAAATTCACAATAAGGGTCAAAAGACAAGTATCCTCCACTCCCTCTTGCACCCGCAATTGCATAATATTTTGTATCCACATCAGCAGATCCAGACAGCTTCTCTGATTGGTTGTTTTGAATATAATACAAAATTAAACATGGACATTAAAATAGCTTATAACGGACTAATGGCAGAATATGTCAAAATCAAGTTATATATATTGGTTTTAGTTCCATAGGAACGTGTGTGTTCTTCAGGGTATGACGCGAATGCTTCCGCCCCTACGCTGAACAGCAGAACCATGCTCATGAACAGAGAGATTAGTTTTTTCATGTGGGTTCCTTTCCAAAAAACAAATTTAGTCATTCACTTCATTGACAGTATACCGTTAATTAATTTAACTACACTTTTGCTTGTATAATTTCCGGAACTATTATCTTTTGCTTTTATGCCATTGCCCAAAGTTGAAATTGACGTGGTTGTCTTAACATCTTCTCCGGGTGAAGAATGATGCTTCTCAAGCACTCCGTAAACAGGTGCGGAATATTGCTCGCAGTTGAATACATATTTTCATCGTGTGCAACTACGAAATACGAGTATTCTGCAAGCGGATAAAGTCCGTTGTCGGTATAAGACAATTCGCCGACTCTTGTGGTGATTATATTCTTCCAATAAACTGTTTTCAATATATTTCGGACAAACGCCCCTTTTTTAGGAACAAGAACAAAAAAGTGGTTGCAAATATGCTGAAAATTTTGTATAATGAGTTTAGAGAGGACGGTGTGTGAATGATTAGTATGACGGCAGCAATTTGCGATGATGAAAAAGCGTTTCGATATGAGATATCCGGTCTTGTCTGCAAATATATGAAGAGTCGGAATATAGAGATATATACAGACTCCTATGCCAACGGCACGGAGCTTCTGAAGTCCGAAAAGGAGTATGACGTTATTTTTTTGGACTACCAAATGGAGGGAATCAACGGCATTGAAACAGCTGAAAAACTTCGTGAAACAAATTCGGACAGCGTTATCATTTTTATCAGCGCATATCCTGCGGCAGCATTGGACGCGTACGAGGTGAAAACTTTTCGTTTTCTTGTAAAACCAGTTGACGAATCAAAGCTGTTTAAGGCGCTTGACGATTATATTAGGTCAATAGATTTCGACAACATTCTTCTGCTGAATACCCATGAGGGCAACTTTAAGCTCAAAATGTCGGAAATCATTTATCTGGAGGGCGATGGGAAATTTACAACAATACGAACGAAAAACAAGTCGTTGCGAATTCGCATAAACCTTAAACAACTGGAACTGAAACTTCCCGGTTCAAAATTTATACGCTGCAGCAAGGGCTATGTAGTGAGTTTTGCACACATAAATAATCATACCGGTTCCGAAATTGTATTTGATAATGGAGAGAAAGCTTCAATCGGACCGCATTACGCTTCCGGATTTAAAACAGAATTTCAAAATTATATAATGAGATACAATGAGGGACACTAATTTATGGACGCTGCAATCAATATCATACATATAATAGGAGAAATTGCCGAAATTTTGGCATTTATCATATGTTTCGATTTTTTAGAAATATTCAAAATATCCAAAATAAGTTTATCTCGGCTTGTTTTCTCTACAATTGCTTTTATTGCGCTAACTGCAACGGCTTTGTATTTTAACGAAAGCACCTTCAGGTTTGCCGCGTTTGTTGCCACAATAATCTATGCAGCAAAATATATTTTTGTGTTATTTATTATATGTGGACAAATGCGCTTAAAAATGATATACGCTGCAATTTTTATTGACCAGATTATATCGTTTGCAGCGAAATGCTTTTCCTGTTTTTCGGCAAATTTCTTTAATATTGCCTCGGAAAAAAGCAATCCTTTTGTAACTTTTTTCATACGAATAATCGTTCTTTTCGCACTTCTTATTCTAAAACAAAAAATAAACTCCCCAAAAGCAATGATAGTTCTGAGGCTGATACCCAAACGGGTCTATGTTATGCTGATACTTTCCATAATTTGTTTAAGCGCACTTACATCACTGGTGAGTTTTAATACGGCAGATAGCAAAACAAAAGAAAGCCTTTTGATTGTAATCATCATATTTTTATCGGTGATATTGACGTGTATTGTGGCGTCGTTAATATTGAATGTTATTGCCAAACAACATTTCACGGTCATATCTCAAATGATGGAGAAACAAGTCGAGCTCCAGATCAGCCACTATGAGGAACTCGAAAAAATGGATGCTGAGATGCGAAAATTTCGTCATGATTACACGAATCATCTGCAAAGTATTTTGTCTTTAATACAGATGAAAGAGTATTCGGACGCAAAGGAATATATAGAAAAAATGCGAAAAGACACTTATAAATCCGCGGCAAAAATGTTTTATTCGGGCAACAAGCTGGCTGACGCGATTCTTGCGGATAAATCCGCATTGTTGGATGAACATTGCCTAATAGAATACTCCGGAATTATGCCGACTACGGTCGAAAATGTTGATTTATGCGTTATATTGTCAAACTCGCTTGACAATGCAATCGAGGCCTGCCGGGAAGTTCATTCGCCCTGTACAATCTCGGTATTCGCAGGATTACAACAAGGATATTTTGTTATGTCGATAAAAAATCCTACCGCGCGCTCGGACAGCCTTTATGATATTCCTCCAACAACAAAAGCCGAAAAGGAACAGCACGGTTTGGGGTTGTATAACATTGAGAGCGTGGTAAAAAAGTACAACGGACAAATGAAAATCAAATGCGAAAACGGTGTGTTTGAACTTATGATAACAATGAAATTGTAACTGTCAACGCGCACCGCTCTTGTGTTAAGCACAATGTTGCTTAAGTTGATAAATATGGCATAGTTAATGTTAAACGCAAAGTGTTTGGAGAAAACCATTTTTCAACCCCATAATTTTATAGAAGAAATATGTGGTACCTGCCAAGCCTTTTCAGCGAAATCGCGTATCAAATCGCAATGTAAATCCGAGATGAACGGCTTGTTCACCGGCGGACTGCTCATATCAAATCGGATTACAAACCTGTCCGTCAAAATCATTCCGCCATTTTGCGGTTTATTTCCGCCGAGATGACGTAGCGTTCATAAGCATCGAGAATTTCGGTTTCAATCATGCCGCGGCTTTCTGCTAAAATCGGGTGCACGATGTCGCGGTAAATCCCGTTTTCATCAATTCTGCTCGGCATTGCGACAAATTTGCGCATTCCGCTGTCGATTATTTTGATGTCGTGAACGGCAAGGCAGTTGTCGAAAACAACCGACGCAATCGCTTTGAGCTTGCCTTCGTCAAATGTTTTTCTAATTTTGATTTCAGTAATTTTCATAGTTTTACCTTTCTTTTGTTTTATTAAAAGACCGAAAAAGCCTTTTATAAAAATCAGCCGGCAGCCACGCTGTCGGTAAAAATATAACAAAGTTCTTGTGCGTTTTGCATTAGTTTTCAGTTCTAACTATCGTTTTTTTCAGAAGTTTTGAAATTATTCCGATGAAAGTTAGCGCTGTTTGTGGATTTTAGAAAGCAAAAACAGGATTAAAAAAGCGAAAAACAGCCCTGCTATAGCAACAGGGCTGAAATTCCATTGTTTTATTCACGGCTTGCGGCTTAGCGAGCGGGCGCGCTGCATTCGCAACTCCGTCGGATTCTTGATTTTCACAAAAAACCATTTTGTTTTAAAAGCAGCAGCACCGCAATACACTCACAGATTTGAAGCGAGAAAACTCGTCGCCAAAGCAAACGACGCCCTCGTGTCTGTGAGAGCGTCATTGTTGAGATAAGCATCTGCTAAATCTTTACTATCGGCAAAAGTTTCGCGATATGGCACTAAGAAACAATTTCCCCGTCTGAAATTTCGATAATTCTATCGCATTGATTTGCTATTCCCAAATCGTGTGTGACGATAATCACGGTCTTCCCATCATCATTGAGCCGCTTGAAAACGCTCATTATATCGGCGGCGGTTTTGCTGTCAAGCGAACCCGTCGGCTCGTCCGCGAGAATTATTTTCGGGTCGTTTACGAT
>DAIOXG010000099.1:0-8419 GCA_036758085.1 Prevotella sp.
CCGTCGAGGTTTACTCTTAATCTGCCGATGATTTTTTGATCGTCGTGGCGGAGATAGGGGATGCCGATGCTGTCCAAAATGCGATGCTCCATGCCGTTGCCGGTGAGCATGGCATCGTTGGTAAAGGTGCGCTTCCGCAGCCCCTGTTTCTCCTGCCACCACTGAGTAAAGGTGGCTGTGTTCCAGGAAAGCATTACTCGGTCGGTGTCCGATGCTCCGATATATTTGCTCCTATCGCTGTCCCGAATCACAGTGCTTGTTCCGTCAGCTCGTCGATGGCTTTTTCTGTTTTGTATAGCATCGAGTAAAAGCTGAATCTTGCCCGAAGCTCATCTTCGGTCATGCCGATTTTCTCGGCGATTTCTGCTAAGGTCATACCTCTTTTATTCAGGGTGGTGATCTTTGTCAGCAGGCGTTTCTGCGCCAGGGTGATATCTTCTGCGCTGTCGCTGTAGTGGGGTTCCGCTTCTGCTTCGATGGCTTCCGAAGCTGCCCAGAGGTCGAAACCTAAGCCGGTGTAGATGGCTACGGCTTTTACAAAAGACCTGCACATAGAGTTCCAGACTCTCTGCTGGGACATGGAATTATCTTTTACGGGGTTTGCGCCGTTCATCACCGGAGAGCGCATTTCATAATGTTTGCCGTCAATGACCACATCAATGACGGTTTCATAACAGCGGTTGATGGTGCCGTTTTTATCGGCGAAGGGCAGTTCGGTATAGTGAAGAGAGCTGCCGTTTGCCGCAGGGACGGGAACGAAATAAACTTCTTCTGCGCCCTGCTGATGCAATAAATCCTTGCACCTTGCCCAGGGCAGGTATTTGATGCCGTCTCTTTCCTTGCAGTAAGCGGAGATGTCAACGGCTTTTAATTCGGCAAAACCGGGGAGTGCCATATATTTACCTCCTTAAAAGGGAATTTCATCGAGAGGGGGCATCTCCTGGGTCGGTATCGGCTCGGCGGGAGCTTGTCTCGATTCGGTTTTCGGGGTAAGGAATTGGGTGGTGTCGGCAACCACCTCGGCGATGGTTCTTTTATTGCCGTCTTTATCTTCGTAGGAGCGGATTTGAAGCCTGCCGCTGACGGCGCAAAGATTTCCTTTGTGCAAGAATTTGCCGCAGGTTTCTGCGAGTCCGCGCCACGTGACAATGGGAATAAAGTCGGTTTCCTTGGTGCCGTCAGCCTGTTTGAAGTCACGGTCTACGGCGATAGTGAAGGTGGTAACGGCAGTGCCGGAGCCGGTGACTTTTTGTTCCGGGTCACGGGTGAGTCTGCCGATGAGGGTAATTCGGTTTAGCATGGGATACTCCTTTCAGAGGATAACGAGGGGGTCATTGCAACAAACGTTAACATCCAGAGATATGGCTTAGAAGGGATATAGTGTTGAGTAAAATGGAAGCGGATAGAAGGGCGATAATGATTCTGTCTTGTTTACTCATGCTTCCACCTCCTTGGTTTCGGGGATCATATCTTTGGCGTTGAGCCAGGCTTCCAGTCGGGTGCGGTTGATGCGGAAGTGGCGTTCGGTATCTTCGGGAAGGGTGGTTTCGATGGCGTAAGGGGGAAGCTCTCTTTCCAGCATAGCGCGGAAACGGGGAATGGAGATGTGGAACAATGCTGCTGCGTTGGTCATGGAGATCCAGTTGGCTTCGGTTAAGGTGATACTTTTCATGGTTTGATTTCCTTTCTTTATTTCTGAGATATCGTTCTTTCGAGGTTTACAAGGGCTGCGGGGTCAGTGCAGGTTAACCGTGCCATAGCGATGATGGCTCCGGTCATGAAATCGTAGGTATCTTCCGGGGAGCAGGTGGCAACGGCGTATTCGCCGGTGTCTTTGTCTTTGGCGATGGTTCTTCTGCCATCTCGATAAACGACGGCGTTGAAGTTTTTGGTTTTAAATACGATGGATTCCGGGGTTTCCGGTTCTTCGTAGAGTTTAAATGCGTCTCCTTCGTTGATGTATGCCATTTCTTTTCCGATGTAATAGGGTGCTTCGTGTTCCAGAATTTCCACTACCATAATACGGGAATCTCTGACAACATAATTTACTCTGCCTTTGATTAAACCTTCGGTGAAGCAGCGTCCGTAATCTTTGTTGGCGGCGATAATATCTCCGACTTTGAATTTCATGGTTAGTCCTCCTTATTGCTTTTCGACGATTAAATGTTTCTTCTTTGGGTCATCTCTATCTTTCAATATAACCTTAATTTCACCGCCCCATTTCATCATTTCTTCCCTGTTGTCGAGAAGTAGTTTTAGTATGTCGGGGAGTCGTTTTTTGTTGAGCATATTGATCTTGCTTTGGACTTCCTCAATTTTGTCCTGAATGTTTTTATCCATGATTCCTCCTTATTTGATAAGCATTTCTATGACGGCGAGAAGGAAGGTTAGGGTTGGCACGATTGCCACGCCGATGCGATAGTTTCTTTCTTGCCGTGCTTTTTTGCGGAGTTTACGGCGTTCTCTGCCTTTGGCAGCTGCGGCTGCGCACTCCAATTCGTCTTTGTGTTGCTGTTCCCGGTCAATGTAATCCGGGAGCATGAAGTTGGGGATGCTTAATTCTTTGACGGGTGGGTTACGTTCTCCCCAGCCGTTGCAGGCTCTGATGTCCATAGTTACTCTCCTTCGATAATAATGCTGAGCTTTGCTCCGCCGGGAAGCTCCATTTTAATGGTGGTTTTCCCTTTAATTTGAGACAAAGGCAGGGTTACGGATTCGCTTGCCGGTTCTATCTTTGTGACTTCCGGTGTTTCTTCCGGCAATTCTTCCGGTTCTGCGGTCACCGTTTCGGTGAGTGACGGCGGGTCAAAGGAATGTAACCATGCTTTGAAATCTTCGTCTGCCTTTCGCATCGCTTCCTTATTATATAACGTACGCACCGGGAAACGAAACCCTATGCGTTTTGCTTCGTTCGTAACGGTACTCAATGATACTCCAAACATCCGTGAAATTTTTGCACGGTCGGCATTGATTTCCGTTGCAAGGAAATCAAGGTAGCCTTTCTTTGCAGCGTCCGGAAGTTCTTTAAACTGAAGCCAGGTCATCGGCTCCCGTTTCCAAATATAGCAAGGCTCCGGCTCCGGCTTTGTTTCCGTAAAGAGATTCTTATTGCGGTTCATATGGAACGCTCCGGTGCCGGTGCGTTTCTTTTCGATACAATCCTCTTTGAAAATGCGGTCTACGTTATCCTCATCGTAGATGCCGCTTTTATAATCATCCTGAAAAAATGTTTTTGAGCTTTGCATTTTACAATTCCTTTCTGAAATTCGGGCAGGCAGTAATGATAGTGAAGGGGGTATCCCTTCTATCCTGTCGGCGGTAGATGGTGGCGGTGGTGGCTCGGCTTGGAAGTCTGGGACGGATGGGGTCAAACCATGTGCAGATATCGGCGTTGGTATTGCGACAATCCCAGCATAGGGTATTATTCACGGACAGCCCCCCTTCCGGTGATGGTGCAGGTGACACCGCCGGGGAAGGTGATAGCTACGGCGGTGTGTTCATCGGGAATCATGACAGGAACGGCGGGATGGAAACGGAGCGCCGGGGCTTCCTGCTCTACGATGACCTCCGAAGTTTGGGTAAGCTCCGGCAGTGGTGGAGAGTTGCAGGTTCCCAGCCATTTTCCAAAGCGCAGTGTGGTAAACATGGTATTGTGATAGGGTGGGAACTTGAAGCCGATGGATTCGGTGATGGCGGTAACTCTATCGGCAGAGATGCCCAACATGAAGGCAATCATGCCTCGGCTGGCGTGAAATTCCTTGCTGACTCTGGAAATGTAATCCTTCTTTTCCGAATCGGTCAACAATTTGAACTTGTCATAGGTCAAGGGTTTTAATTTTTCCATAGTGTTTCGCTCCCTTCAGTTTTATTCGTTTCATCGTCATCGCCGTAAAGGGTATCATAGAGCTTCGCGGTGATTTCGATGATTACTTTAGAAACAAGGTCTTGCAGCGCAAAGATATGGGCGATATCGTCGTCGCTGAAGAGTTCTCCTGTTTCGGCGTGTTTATTGAAGGCTTCTATGAAGCTGTCGCATATTTGGGGAAAGGTCATGGTTTTGGTCATGGTTAGTCCTCGCTTTCTGTTTTAGGGTTGTACAGGGCTAAGTCACCCTGGGGAATCTGAAGGCAATCGCCGTCCTCGGAGCGGTAATAGAGGTAGCATTGGGATGCGGTGGTTTCCCAATTGTATCGGTACTTTTCCGCATAGAGATCCATAGAATAGAGTTTTCCGTCAACCTCAATTCTGTTTGGTCTGTAGTTTCCGTCGATAAGTGTTACGGCGACGGGGATCTTGTTGCCCTGTCGCTCTTTTTTGTATGTGAATTCGGTGCGGTCTCTTGATAATTTCAGGTATCGGATTGGTTCAACTAACATGGTTTAGTCCTCTCTTTCTAATCTACAATGTATTCCCGGGTGGCAAGCTCCCGGTTAAATTTAATGGTGTTGCCGTTTTCATCCAAGGCTTTCCAGCCCGGGTATTCGGTGTAGGTGTCTACATTCCAATCGTAGATATAAACCTTGCCGTCTTTGTCGATGGACGGAATCAGTTCATAGGCTTCCAGGTCTACCTCCTGGGTATCACTGTTTACCAGAATGTAGTCTCTATTTCCGTCCACGGCTACCCATTCGTCAAGGCTCATGAGATCCATAAGGGAACAAAATCCGTAGGCATCCTTCCAGGAATCGGAATACCATGAATCATCATCTACACCGCAGCTCCAACGTTTGCGATAGGATTTGTAGCTGTTGTTGGAATATAGAATCCCTTCGGATTCCTCAAAGTTGCCAACGGTGCGGATATTTCCTTTTGGATCCAGGAATGCCATTTTGCTTTCAATGGCGTTTTCAATCAGTTCCAACCAATCATCTTTTAGATAGAATTTCGGGTCTATCTTTTTCATGATGGAGAGTTGAGAAAGGTCATACTCCATAGTGTCTGAGATGCCTTTTCTCGGGGTGACGGCGGTAATGATGCCGTTGTGCGCCATGCCCAAATCGGTGTTTAGGATAGGCTTGCCCAACATTCCCTTGTTGCCGGTGACGGGGAAGGGGTGGCAATTTTCCTTGCAGGTTCCGCCGTGAGTCGTGATTCTAAAATGCATGACCACGGCTTTATCCATGAGCTTTTGGGGATTGATTTCCTCAAGGCGTTTTTCAAAGGCTTCTAAGGTCATGAAGCCTTTTTCAATGTGGACTTTCCCTTTTTCATTCCACATGATACCCGCACCGTCGGGGTTCGAGTACCACATATTCCGGATGGTTTCGGCTGTGGGCATATCCATGCCCGGTTTTTTTATTGCGATGATGCACATTTGCACCACTCCTTTCTGAATTTCTGAAATGTTTGCAGGGATACCCTGCTTTTTTATGCCCTCAAAATTGTTTGCCCCGGCATTTCACCGGGGCTTGTTTTGCTGTTTTGTTTATGCTACCACCTCGTTTCCGGGAACCCTTACGATGCGGTCGATATCCCCCGGGAGCAGACACCATGTTACACCGCCCCGTAACGTAGTTGCCCGGACTTCGTTGTCGTATGATGCAATAACGACGCACCACTTGCCTATCTCCTCTATACTGATGCTGTTTTCCCGCGCCGTTTCGGAGATTTTTACCAAATCCCCTTCTTTAAGGTCAGTAATATCCCACCCTTCTTGCAAGGTTCTGACCTTGATGGGCTTTATTTCATCTCCCAACGCTCCGGGGTCAATGCCCCGAAGGTTGCAGTAATCCACCAGATATTCGGTGGGTTGACTGTTGATAAGCTCGCCCCAGGTGAGAGTGGCAAGCTCGGGTATGCGGTGAGTCTTGCACCAATCCACAATGACCTGGCACAATTCCAGGGTCGCGTAAAAGGTTTCCCGGTGCAACGTTCCGCGGAACAGGCGGAATTCTACGGTGTGGCGGTTTTGCAGGTTGACGGCTTTATACCGTCCTTCATTGTTGGCTTTATCTTGGAGCTTGTCCGCAACCTTTTCCGGTGCGGACATATCCGCCTTAGTCAGTTCCAGCCCGGTGCGTTCGCACCATTGATTTAGCTGGTATTCTGTCCTGCGACTAAAACGGACAAGCTGCTCCCAAAACTTGTCAAATAGCATGACGATGCACGCCGTTGTGTAGTTCTGCTCTGTCTCAAATTGACCGAGATAATCTCGGTCAATATGGACGTGAAGCCCGCAGGTTTCGGCGTCGTGGGACGTGAAGCCGTTGGACTTCGCGGCTCCAATAATCCCGTCCCAAAGCCCTTTGTGGTACTCAAGGGTGCAGGGGTGAGATACGATTTCCACGCTCTCCCCGGCGGTCAAGCTCCCGTCCTCTTTGAAATAGATTTCTGGCGTGGCAGCTTCCGAGACGAAGTCGGAAACGTCACAACTGCCGTCGATTTCCAGCTCTACACCCATATGCAGTGCTGCGTGGTCGCCGTAAAATTCGGGTTCCGGCTTTTCGTTGTAATTGAGGATTCCGGAGTTGTTCGGGGCGCAATCCTCGCAGTAATAGCCATCATCTATCCAGGTGAGACTGTCGGTGTGGTAACATTCGTCGCAGTCCGAGCAGATTCCCACGCCTGCCCGTTCCATACACTGCCAATTATTGCATACCCATTCATCATAGGTGTCGGATATCCATACCATGTCATTGACATGGTGGATATCGCCGCAACCCTCACAACGGCGATAATCGTTGTCAAAGCAGGTATCGCATATCTGCCTATCATCGACGATTTCGCCGTCCGAAGCGTAATACAGCCGCCCGCAATCGGCGCAGAATGCGTAATATTCCGCAAAGTTGTCGGCGGTTAGGCAATACGGTTTCGCATTATCTGCCATGATTACGACATTGTCACCTATGTTGATGATATCGCCGGTTTCATCGTCGAAAGTGACGATTTCCCCGTTAATGATTTCCCTATCAAGTTCGTAAATTTCGATATGTTTTTCGGTCAAAGTTGCGTTTTTTTCTAAGATATACATGGCTTCAATCCTTCCTTTTTTTGTTTGACAAAGTTAAAATCTTGTGTTACAATATAAAAATCCCTTGGACTTTTCCAATTTTTTAATCCTTCCTTTTTTTGGTTAAAATTGCGGTAGTTGAGGGCATAAAAAAGCAGGGCTTGCCTTTGGTAAGTCCCTACTCGGTGGAAATTCATGCGCTGAGCCTGAGAAACTTAAGCATGAATTTTCCTTTTTTTATGCTGTTTTGGTATATGTAAAGCCCTAGTGAATAACTAGGGCTTTTTTTGTTCGGTGTTTGGTTTTGGTTGTTCGACTTTTCTCCTTCCTTTTTTTTGTATCAGCGATAGAGCGTATCCTTGTCGCTGAGGTCGTGGTGTTCGGTCTTGTCCGCCGTAGGTTCTGCGTCCTACGGTGGTTTTTTTACGCACGAAACAAGCGTATGTAGACGGCTGTTTGGTATGTCTGCCTGCCGCGACCGCATGCCCTGTCACCTATGCATGCTCCTGTTTCTCATCGCGGGTATACCTCAATACCTCATGCCCGCATTACCGCCGCATTACCGTTTTTGCGGCGGCGCGCCCACCTCTCCGGATGGCCGCCCGGCTTTTTCCGTGCCCCGGGGCATCCCCGGGATATACTGTTTTCAAAGACCTTTCTCAATGCCTCGTTTGAGGCGGTGAAGTTGTGGCTTGTCTTTGGGGTGTTGTCCCTTTCGACACTGATATAGTACCACGATTGTGGTAGTACGTCAACCCCCATATCTAGCAGGGCTTTTGTTGCATAATACCTGCTAGACGGCCTGAAAAGTTTTTGAAAAAAATTTTTCGATTCACTTGAAAAACGGCAAAATGCCTGCATAAGGGCATGAATTTTCTTTTGTGAAAACTGGGAAAAAATGGTATTATTGAAAAAAAGGGGGTGAACGCATGGAAAAGGCAAACAATATAACAATACTGTTGAAAAGGGCTATGCAGCAACGCCATATATCTCAGGTGCAAATGGCTGATATGCTGGGGATAAGCAAACAAACGCTGTATAATAGGCTGAGTCGCAATAGCATATCAGTGACAGCCGCCGTTGGTATGCTTGACCTGCTAGAGTATGATATCGCTATTGTTGATAGAAAAACAGGCGATGTTATCCACGAAAAGGGGGTGAAAAAATGAGTGGTTCACCGATCATAAAAAAAGCATTGAGGGAAAAAAAAATCCGTCAGAAAGATTTGGCGGACTTTTTAGGGATCGAGCTGCAAACTATACACAATAGGTTATATCGCGACGTGTTCCCTTTCAACGATGTAGAAAAAATATTGAATTGGGCGGGATATGAACTTGTGATTATCGACAAAGAAACAAAAAAACCGTTGCTTTAAGAAACTAACGACCATTAGGTACGTATCGCAGGTGTCAAGTAATTTTACTTGACACGTGATAGCCGATACAGTCGAAGGGGATTGTGAACTGGTAA
>DAIOXG010000100.1:0-8389 GCA_036758085.1 Prevotella sp.
TCCATTCCGGTGCCTTATTGCCCAGCGGACAAGCCCAGTGGCAGAATGGCACTCCGCAGTCCATACATCGAGAAGCCTGAGTGCGACGGTCCTTTTCGTTGAGAGTCTGTTCCACCTCTCCAAAGTCATGAATACGGTCATGTACCGGTCTGTATCCCGCCTCCTGGCGGTGTATTGTCAAAAATGCTTTAGGATTTCCCATCGTCTTGTAAAATTTAGAGCCCCACCCCTGCGCCGCCTTTCGCGGCTTCTCCCCTCCCCAATGGAGAGGGGATGATATGCAAAGAAATTCCTTTATTCCTTTTGCGTAGGAGATGGATTTTTGATATTATATTTATTTTATATTTAAATGAGAGACATTAAAGATTTTGTTCATATCGATATATTATGATTCTCCCGATAGTCCTATTATTTATTACAAACAAGGCTTATCATTTCCCCTCCCCTTGGGGAGGGTTGGGGAGGGGCCTTTTAATAGTCTCTCTGCATATCTGCGATTTTCTGTTGCAGTTTTCTCACCTGTTCCTCTTGCAGAACACGTTTGTATTCGATAGGAACAACCTGGATGAAGTCCTCCACATAGCGGTTCCAGTCGTCGAGCATAGTGCGGGCGAGTTTAGAGCCGGTATATAGATAATGCTGACGGATAAGCTCATGCAGCTCCTTGCGGTAGTTGCTGTCCTCCACGAGATTAATCTCCACCATATCCATATTACAGAAATAGTCGAAGTTGTGGTTCTTGTCCCAGACATAAGCCACACCGCCGCTCATACCGGCAGCGAAGTTGCGTCCCGTCTCTCCGAGCACAACGACACGTCCGCCAGTCATATATTCGCAGCAGTGGTCGCCGGCACCCTCAACCACGGCAATAGCTCCGGAGTTTCTCACGGCAAAGCGTTCGCCCACCTTACCGTTGATATACAGTTCACCGCTTGTGGCACCGTAGAGTCCGGTATTTCCGGCGATGATATTATCCTCGGCATTAAAGTTGCTGCGTACTGGAGGCAATATAGCGATGCGTCCGCCACAGAGTCCCTTTCCAAAGTAGTCGTTAGTCTCGCCCTCGAGCTTGAAGTTAAGTCCCTTGACGAGGAATGCACCGAAACTCTGTCCGGCACTGCCCTTAAACTTCACGTTGATAGTAGAGTCCGGCAGTCCCTCTTCGCCATATTTCTGAGCCACCAGTCCGCTGAGCATAGTACCCACGGCGCGGTCGGTATTCTTGATAGCATAGTCGAGGTTCACCTCCTCCTGAGTGGCGATAGCCTTTTGCGACGAGCGAATGATCTGCTGGTCGAGAATGTTCGTGAGGTCATGAATCTGCTCCGTAGTATGATATAGAGAGCACGGACCGTCTTCCTTGTAGAGTAGGCGGCGGAAGTCGAGCATCGAAGCCTTGCTTCCTTTCTCCGTCTCCTTCACCTGGATGAGTTCCGTATGTCCCACGATGTCGTCGAGCTTGGTGAATCCCATTTCAGCGAGATATTCGCGAACCTCCTGAGCGAGGAAAGTGAAATAATTCACCAGGTATTCGTATTTTCCGATGAAGTGCTTGCGCAGTTCCGGGTTCTGTGAGGTAACACCCAGCGGACAAGTATTCAGATTACATTTTCTCATCATCACACATCCGAGAACGATAAGTGCGAGGGTACCGAATCCGAACTCTTCAGCTCCGAGCAGCGCCATGATAATAATGTCGCGTCCCGTCTTCAGCTGTCCGTCAACCTGCAGTCTCACCTGACCGCGCAGTCCGTTCTTCATCAGCGTCTGCTGCGTCTCGCTCAGTCCGATTTCCGGAGAAATTCCGGCAAAGCGCATGCTGGAAGCCGGCGAAGCACCCGTACCGCCCTCGGCACCGGAGATAACGATAAGGTCGGCCTTTGCCTTGGCAACACCGGCGGCGATAGTACCCACACCGCTTTCGGCAACGAGTTTCACGCTGATAGCCGCCTTAGGGTTGACGTTCTTGAGGTCGAAGATAAGCTGAGCCAAGTCCTCGATAGAATAAATATCATGATGAGGTGGAGGCGAGATAAGCGAGATGCCCGGTATGGAGTGGCGGGTCTTGGCGATAATCTCGTTAACTTTAAATCCAGGCAGCTGTCCGCCCTCACCCGGTTTAGCACCCTGGGCAACCTTAATCTGCAGTTCCTCTGCATTGACAAGATATTCTGTGGTCACTCCGAATCGTCCGGAAGCAATCTGCTTTGTCTTGCTCGATAGCGAGATGCCGTCGACGGTAGAGTGGAAGCGGGCATTGTCCTCGCCGCCCTCACCGGTATTGGAGCGGGCTCCGATCTTGTTCATTGCAAGGGCGATAGCCTCGTGAGCCTCGATAGAAAGAGCACCGAAGCTCATGGCACCCGTAACGAAGTGTTTCACGATGCTCTCCACCGGTTCCACCTCGTCGATGCTGATAGGTTTGCGCTTGAAGTCGAAGAAGTCGCGTATAAAGATAGGCTCCTCCTTGTCGTCAACGAGTTTAGTAAATTCCTTGTATTTCTTGTAGTTGCCGGTTCTTGTGGCCAGTTGCAGCGTGGCGATAGTCTCGGGGTTCCATGCGTGCTTGATGCCGTCCTTGCGGAAGTGGAACTGTCCGAGGTTAGGCAAGAAGTCCGGTTCGCGTTTCATGCCGAACGCCTTGTCGTGCAGAGCAATGGCATCACGGGCGATAGTCTCCAGTCCGATACCTCCGATGGTAGAAACCTCAGTTCCGAAGTAAGTCTTCAGCAGACTCTCCGAGAGACCGATGCTTTCGAAAATCTGTGCACCGCGGTAAGAACGGATTGTCGAGATACCCATCTTTGCCATAATCTTGAGCAGGGCTTTCTTTACCGCCTTGATGTAGTTAGCCTCTGCCGTAGCATAATTCTCCTGAATCTTGCCTCGTTTCACGAGGTCGTCGAGGATGGCAAATGTCATGTAAGGGCAAAGTGCCGAAGCTCCGTATCCGAGAAGCAGGGCGGCGTGCATCGTCTCGCGAATTTCTCCGCTCTCCACGATAAGAGCCGTCTGAACACGCTTTCCTACAGAGATAAGATAATGGTGGACGGCGCTGACGGCGAGAAGCGACGGAATGGCAGCATGGTCCTTGTCGATGTCGCGGTCGGACAGGATGATATAGTTGTAGCCGTCGTCCACGCTCTTTTCCGCATCCTTGCAGAGTTTGTCGAGAGCTTCGCGCAGTCCGTCCTCACCCTTAGAACATTCAAAGAGGATAGGCAGCTTCACGGTGTTGAAGCCTTTATATCTGATGTTACACAGAATATCGAGCTGAGTGTTTGTCAGTACAGGATGCGGCAGGCGCACCATCTTGCAGTTAGACTCGTCGGGCGACAGAATTCCCGAACCTACACGTCCGATATATTCAGTCAGCGACATGACGAGATTCTCGCGGATAGAGTCGATTGCCGGGTTGGTAACCTGTGCAAACTGCTGACGGAAATAGTTGAAGAACACCTGCGGTTTGTTGCTCAACACGGCAAGCGGAGTGTCGTTGCCCATGGCAGCCGTAGGTTCCTGTGCGTTAACACACATCGGGATGATAGTATCGTCGATATCCTCCTTGCCGTAGCCGAAGAGAATCTCGTGTTCGATAAGGTTATCCACACTGTTTTCCACCTTTCTTCCACTCTTCAGCTTCTCGAGCTGGATACAGTTGGTAGAAAGCCATTTGCGGTATGGGTGTTCCTCGGCAAGACTCTCTTTAATCTCTCCGTCGTAGTATATCTTGCCCTCTTGAGTATCGATGAGCAGGATTTTTCCTGGCTGTAGCCTTCCCTTCTCGGCAATCTCCGACGGGTCGAAGTCCATTACTCCCACCTCGGAAGCCACAACCATGGTATCGTTTTTCGTTATAGTATATCGTGCCGGGCGCAATCCGTTCCTGTCGAGCATACCTCCGGCAAACCGTCCGTCGCTGAAGAGCAGCGCAGCTGGTCCGTCCCAAGGTTCCATGAGGATAGAGTGGTATTCGTAGAACGCCTTGAGGTCTTCAGATATCGGGTTCTTGTCGTTGAAGCTCTCAGGCACCATGATGCTCATGGCGTGGGGCAGCGACAGACCGCTCATTACGAAGAATTCGAACACGTTGTCGAGACTTGCCGAGTCGCTCATGCCAGGCTGTACAATCGGACTGATATCTTTCGTATCGCCCAGAGCTTCACTGCTCAATACGCTCTCCCTTGCCTGCATCCAGGCGCGGTTTCCGCGGATGGTATTGATCTCGCCGTTGTGGGCGAGAAGGCGGAACGGCTGGGCCAGACTCCATGTAGGGAATGTGTTAGTAGAGAAACGCGAGTGTACAAGAGCCAGACCGCTCGTGAAGTAATTGTTGGTAAGATCCGGGAAATACTGTCTTACCTGCATGCTCGAGAGCATACCCTTGTAAACGATATTCTTGCTTGAGAGAGAGCAGATGTAGAAATCCTTGTCTTTCACCCTCTTCTCAATCTTCTTCCTTATTATATATAAGGTGCGCTCAAATACAGGCACCTTGTCGTCGGTAACGCCGGTTACGAAAATCTGCTTGATGTCCGGTTCGCTTGCCAGTGCCGTCTCGCCGAGACACGACGGGTTGGTAGGCACATTTCTCATGTGCATCAGCGAAAGTCCCTCACGCTCAATTTCCTCAATCATAATGCTGAGAATCTCCTGCTGTTTCTTTTCGTCTTTAGGCAGGAAAACGAGTCCGGTTCCGTATTTCCCCTTCTCCGGTACCGGAATACCTTGCAGAAGAATAAACTCATGAGGAATCTGAAGCATGATTCCCGCTCCGTCGCCAGTTTTGTTGTCAGCTCCCTCGGCGCCTCTATGACGCATGTTTTCCAGAACCTTCAAAGCATTGTCTACCAGTTCGTGGCTCTTGTTGCCATGTATGTTGACAACCATTCCCACACCACAGGCATCATGCTCATTGCTGGAAGAATACAATCCATTTCCCATATTCAGTTACGTTTAATTTGCAAAAACTGTTTCTTTTCTTTCAATTTGGCTGCAAATGTAGTAAATTACTTTCATTCAGACAAAACTTATGGTGTTTATTGTGTTATTATTCTTCTATTTTTGATAGATTGATTATAAAAAGGCTCAAAATTGGGGTTTAATGTGATAAAATGTAATATTTTATGGTTCAAACAAAATATAATGTAAAAATTGTGTGTTGTGGATAAATAAATATTGCGAGTTTCTTGTAGTAATCGTAGTATTATATACTAAACTTTCTGTTTTACTTTCTTCCCCTCTCCCGTCTCCCCTTGTCAGGGGAGACGCAGTTACTCTTTCTGCTTGAATACAGATGCTTCTGCTTGAATACAGATGCATTTGTTAGTAAAACATTTGCCTGTCTTGTCATTAACGACTTGTTTATTGAGTAAATAATGACAAAAATGCAAGCACTACAGCAAACAAAGGTAACTGCTAAAATGAGATATTTACTTACTAAATTTAGTAATACTACTGATTTATTAATGACATATATGCAAACCTTATAGCACTCAAAGGTAACTGCTCCGCCCCCGGAGGGGGAGGCGGGGAGGGGAAGATTATAAATCCGAAACTTGAATATATTATATGAGACAGCCTTTATTGTCATAAAAAGTTTGGTTTCAGTATAAAGCCGAAACTTCAATATTTTATATCATAACTCTTTTATTTCAGTATTTTTCTATAAATTTGCAAGCGTATTCATCATGACCGATGAACAATCACAGAAAAACAAAAAAAGATAAAAAGATGAAAAGCATTCTGATTAAAGATACAACGATATCAGAGAGAATTGACATAGTAAGGCAGTCGCTCGATTTCGGCGACGGCGAGTGTGAGGGCGTAGACATGGAAGACATGTACGACGACTATATCTACGGCAGAAAGGAACTGCAGGAGATAAACCTTGAGTTTTCGAAGAAAAACAACGGTTTCGTAACCTCCGGCGAGATACGCCAAAGTCCAAAATGCGGATATTAAACTATATATATAATAAGGTATAAAAACAAACAATACAATATGCAAGACTTTAAATTTTATGCTCCTACCGAAGTAATCTTCGGCAAGGACTCAGAGGAACACCTCGTGGAGATGATCAAGAAATACGGCGGACACAAAGTATTGGTACACTATGGCGGACACAGTGCGGAACGCTCCGGACTGCTTGGCTCCGTTCGCCAGCGCCTCGCCGACGGCGGAATAGAATTTGTGGAACTTGGCGGAGTAAAGCCGAACCCGCGACTCACCCTCGTTCATGAGGGAATAGAACTCTGCCGGAAGGAAGGCGTAGACTTTATCCTTGCTGTTGGTGGAGGTAGCGTAATCGACTCCTCAAAGGCAATCGGCTATGGAATGAAATATGATGGTGACGTGTGGGATATCTATGCACGCAAATATGCACCAAAAGAAACACTGCCAGTGGGAAGCATCCTCACCATACCGGCTGCCGGCAGTGAGATGAGCGACTCCAGCGTGATAACCAACGAGGAGCTGGAACTGAAAATTGGATATTCCGACAACCTCTGTCGCCCTAAGTTTACCATCATGAACCCTGTGCGCACATACACCCTGCCGCCATACCAGACAGCATGTGGAGCCACCGATATCATGATGCATACGATGGAACGCTACTTCGGAAAGGTAGACGACATGACGCTCATCGACAATATCGCCGAGGCTCTGATGCGCACGGTAAAGGAAAGCGTGTTCCATGTGCTACGCAATCCGGAAGACTACCGCAACCGCGCCTGCATCATGTGGGCGTCAAGTCTGGGACACAACGATTTGACGGGCGACCGCTCCTATGCCGATTTTGCAACACATCAGTTGGAGCATGAGCTGAGTGCCATCTTCGACGTGGCACACGGTGCCGGACTCGCTGCACTATGGCCGAGCTGGGCAAGATACGTATACAAGGAGAATGTTTCACGCTTCGTTCGCTTTGCAGTAAATGTGATGGGCGTAGACAACGACTTTGCAAATCCTGAAGCTACGGCACTTGCCGGAATTGAGGCAATAGAGCGCTTCTACAGGGCCATTGGTATGCCGACAAGCATCCATGAACTCATCGGCAGGGATATAACAGATGAAGAGATACAGTTGATGGCGCGCAAGTGTAGTCATGACGACGGCAGGACAATCGGAGGCTTCAAGGCTCTCGACCGTCATGACATGGAAGAGATATACAAGATGGCAAGATGATATGAAGGAAGACAATAGACTGTTTGGCAAGGGCTTTGTCTTACCGTTTGTCGTGATAACCACATGCTTTGCACTTTGGGGCTTTGCCAACGATATCACGAATCCGATGGTAAAGGCATTCTCTAAAATCTTCCGTATGTCGGTAACCGACGGAACTCTCGTTCAGGTGGCGTTCTATGGCGGATATTTCGCCATGGCATTTCCGGCAGCTATGTTTATACGCAGATATTCGTATAAGGCTGGCGTGATGCTCGGACTGACGCTGTATGCCATCGGCTCGTTCCTTTTCTTCCCAGCAAGGGATATGGGGGAGTATTATGCCTTTCTGCTGGCTTATTTCGTGATGACGTGCGGACTGTCGTTTCTCGAAACATCATGCAGTCCGTATGTCCTCAGCATGGGACCGGAAGAAACGGCAACGCGGAGACTGAATCTTGCGCAGTCGTTCAACCCTATAGGTTCGCTGCTCGGCATGTATGTGGCGATGAACTTCATCCAGGCTCGGCTCAATCCGCTGAGTACGGAAGAGCGCAGTCGCCTTTCGGATACTGACTTTGAAATGGTGAAAAACCACGATTTGTCGGTTCTGATCGAACCATATCTCGCTATTGGCATTGTGATATTGATAGTGCTCCTTATCGTCTGGTTCCTGCGTATGCCAAAGAGCGGTAAGGGCAAGATGGAGGAGAAAGAACTGAAGTCTGACAAGTTCATTCCTACGCTTCGCCGACTGCTCAGTATTCCGCGATACAGAGAAGGAGTGTTCACGCAGTTCTTCTATGTCGGCGTGCAGATAATGTGCTGGACCTTCATTATACAATATGGAACGCGGATATTCACAGCCAACGGCATGTCGGAAATAGATGCAGAAGTGCTGTCGCAGAAATACAATATCGTGGCAATGGTCATATTCTGCCTGTCAAGGTTTGTGTGTACCTTTATCCTCAGATATTTCAATGCCGGTCAACTGCTTATGTGTCTTGCCGTACTCGGCGGATGTCTCACGGTGGGAGTCATAGTGTTGCAGAATATATATGGACTGTATTGCCTCGTGGCTATAAGTGCCTGTATGTCGCTCATGTTCCCAACCATCTACGGAATATCGCTCCGTGGACTTGGCGATGATGCAAAGATTGGAGCCGCCGGACTCGTTATGGCAATCCTTGGCGGAAGCGTCTTGCCGGCAGTACAGGCAAGTATAATC